>NZ_JADBUZ010000001.1:0-6652 GCF_020245305.1 Microcystis sp. M20BS1
ACTCGATTGTCTATCTTTTGGTATTAACCTATTTGTGCCTTAAGTCCTTTCCTGTATGAATTTCAGCTACTTTTGAGCGTAGTTGCTCTCATCGAATTTTATTTTAAGTTAATTATTTGCATAACAATTCCCGAAGAGCCAAAAAGGTTTTCCCAGCCTCATCCAGCACCACTAATTGTAAGTGGGCAGGCAAATATTTCTGGTTTCGCATCGGATAGACCCTGAGGAGAACCGCTATCATTTGGTCAGTTTTAGGCAAGACAGCCACCATTAGAGTCACTGGGTGTTCCCCGATCAGCATTCCTAAATCTTTAACTCTCCTCAACCCACCTGCCAAGTTATGCGGAGCGAGCCGCCATAAACTCTCTGCCGCACTCCAACGGGTTTCTTCATCCTGAGTTACCCCCAGCAAGTGAGTCAGAGCCGCCAATACCTCAGAAGATGCAGTTCCCATCTCTCCCAAGCGCAGTGCTGCTTGTCTGCGGCGATGCTCTTCCTGACTGGTATAAATCGTCTCAATTAAATCGCTAACCGTCTTGGAATCCATAAAATCAGTACCGCTCCAAGACTTGATGGGCAGCCTGGGTTCGCTCCCGCTTCTGCTCGTGGTTGAAACGACGGATGAAGGGATGAAGACGATACCACCCTTCACCTTGTTGTTCTGCCTGCCAGACGAAGGAAAAACTGAGGAGCGAGTCAAAGGCAGCATGGGAGGGATTGCATTTCAAGGATTCGCCCAGATGAAAGTAAAGGTCTTCATTAAAGGCTCGACAGGCACTCAAGACATAAACCGCATCTTCCAACACCCTGTCCGTGTATTTTAGGAGCCTTTCTACCAAAATCCCTAATTTCCGATTAAATCCCTCTCCTGTCTCGGAAACGGATTGAAAGTCGGCAGCGGTAAAGGCTTCTTTTTTTTCTGGCGCCATCCTGACTAAATCCGCGCATAGCCCCAGCAAGAGCGGATGAACAGAATCGCCATCAAAACTACTATAGGCAATCAAGCCCTGCTGCACTTGGGTATCCTCAATTCCGACTCTTTGTAGGTAGTCGAGGGCATCGGTTACTTGAAAGTTGAACACTTGCCTGCACTCTAACTTGTCCGCTGTAATTGAACAATAGCTGGCTCGATGCCACTGGGGAATTTCCCGTCCTGCCATGACGATGACAATTTGGGGCAACTCCAACAACTGCGACAACAGACACCGCAGCCATTCATCCTGCTTGAAAAATCTGGCACTTCCTTGATTGCGCCCTTCTCCCCAAAAGGCTTCGTGGGTGTCGAAAAACAGCACCAGTTTTTCAGGAGCGCCCTCTCTTTGCATGGCGACCTTGAGATCTTCCGCAAAAAAGTTAGGTAAAGCAACAATCAATTCCGTATCGGGGTCTAACTCGGTGATCCGTTGAAAATCTTTTTTCTGGAGTCCTCGACCATTTAGGTAACGATTCAAGTCCTTACCCAAATGTTTTGCTATGAGATTCAACGTGCTGGCTGTTAGTGTCGCTAAGGTACCGGGCAAGCCTAGTATGGCCGCCAAGTCTTTGTTCTCCTGAGCGATCGTTTTAATTGTGTTAATAATCCCACCAACTACAAATAACTCTTGTGAAGGAAACCACTTAGTTATATCAGTTTCATTCGTGAGTTTTCCTGTCTGTTTTAAATGCCAGATGCAAGAAAATTCATAGAGCGGAAAAGAGAGTTTATATCCCAAGCGAACAGCATTGGTTATTAACTGATTATGCAAAATCAGTAGCCCGTCGAAATTGTCTTGAGGTTGTTCTGGTCGCGATGACCTGGCTGGGGATTCAAAATCCAACAGTGTGGCTGGCACAAATTGAAAGTCACTTTCCCAGTCAGTAATTGTCTTAATAAACTCAACAATTTCAGGATGGGTTTTGGTTTTAAGTTCTGTCCAAGTTTCTAAAGGAAAGCGCTTGCAACAATTTTCCAATAAGAATTTCAGCAGCAGCGACTTGCCATTGCCACCATCCCCATAGAAGAATAGGATTTTATGGGGGTCAAGCTCGTCATCGTTGAGATATTCTGCAAATCGCAAGGTTAACTCGTGTCGGTCGGTAAAGTGCCGGAGAGCGCGATTTAGCTGAGTTAACGAGACTTTTTGGCTAGTGGGATCGCTGATGCTCATAGCCGTACTACTTAGAAAATGTAATTGCTATTAAAGTCTAAAATCTTCTCTAATTCTAGCCTTTCCTCTTGCCATGCGGACAATAAACTGCTCTTCCACTAAACCGCCAGACTTGAGGGTGCTGATTGGGTAGTATTGCTGAACTTCCCCCCCATACATATCTACTACAATAGCCGAAAACCCTTATCCATCAATGGATAAACCCATTAACTTTTCTTTATATACCCCGTGTTTATTGTAATATTCCTTAAATAGACAAATGGGGGAAGTTTAGGCTAAAATGGCGGCCGTGTATAGTGATTCAATTAGTATTATTCGATCGAGTGAACTTAGTGGAATTTGAGAGTGAAGATTATCCATCAGAAAGGTTAATTGCTTGTCAAAATCCCTTAATCGCTCAGAAAAATCAAAAACAAACAGAAGCCTTATTCTTTACAATACAATAAAAGTGTAATTAAGCTTGTTGGGAGCCTGAGCTATGACTAACCCGAATTCGATCGAACAGCTATCGCAGGAATTACTCGATCTAGACCAAGTAGATGCCGATACCGGGGCAGATTTGCGGCAAAAAGCCCAAGAAATCCTCGCTGAAACCAGTATTGACCTACCGATTCGAGAAGCGATCGCCGATAGTCTCAGTCAAGGCAATCAACTACTTACCCTCAAAACCGTCGGCAAGGAAGAAAGTTACTAGCACATTTGGGGTCAAAAGTCAAGATGAAAGAAAAAAATTTTTTTGTCTGGCTGGGGCGATTTTTGGCCTCTTTTGGGCTGTTATCGGGGATAAGTGGCTGTAATTCTCCTCTTTTGATCACTCCCCAAGTTCCCGCTGGTGGTTTAAATAGTTTTGCTCCCGATCAATTCCCCAGTTATAGTGCTGATGGTCGCTATTTAGCCTTCGCTTCCGATCGCTCCGGTCGTCGTAGTATATATCTATTCGATCTGCAAGAAAAGCGCTTAGTTAATCTTCCTAACCTAAATCGTGGCGATTCTAGCCAAGATCAGCCATCTCTGAATGCTGACGGTCGTTTAATTGCCTATATCTCCAGCGAACGCGGTAAAAGTGATGTCATGGTTTATGATCGTTCCCAGTCCCGTGCAACCCTATTAACCGCTAACCTGCGGGGAAGCGTCCGCAATCCCACCATTAGCGGTGATGGTCGCCAAATTGCCTTTGAAACCAACCAAGACGGTCAATGGAATATTGCGATCGTTAACGGCCAATTTTAAACTTGTTCTACTCAGTCTTAATCGTTAAAACCTGCGGAGGGGTCGCATCTGGTGGATATAAAAAATTTACCTGTACTACACGCCAATCCCCCGGAGGAATAGTCAGAGTCACTAAAGATTGCCCCTCTTGTCCGCGTCTTTGGACGAGATGAAAAAATCTGCTTTGTGCCTGTCCTTGGTCATCGCTATAATTGACGGCTACTGTTCCCCGAAAAAACACTTGTGGGGCAGCCGGATCGAGAAAACGCAAACCCTGACCGATAATATTCTCTTTAATCGGTGTTTCTAGCGCAATAGTCACCGTTTTCGCCTCATTACTTCGATTAAATAGAGGTAAACTTAACCGATATTCCACACCGTAATTACCATGAGCTTGATAGGCCGTATCGGGATAGCGAACTAACATACTAGCACTTTGATTTTGTTCCGTTCCCAGTTTGCCCCCGGGTAGGGTGCTAATCCCATAGGCTATAGATTGACCAGAATCAGGAATATTTAACCATAAAGAAGCTCGATCGACCAATCGGGCTGGCCAAGCTGAACCTTGGGACACCCCCGCTACCCGTCCATAAATTATCTGTCCTTGACTATGGGGAGGAGTGGGCGCTCGATCTCGCGGAGTCGATAAATCGCCTTTTTCTAGCAAATTTTGCCACTCTGTAAGATTTGGTGGTCTTTCCTGTCCATTTTCATCTAGGGGTGCATAAAGAGCTAAACTAGCAGCGTAGAGAAGACCGTCACTTTCCAGACGGAGATAAGTGGACCTACCGTTTAAAGGGGGAGTCAAATCGCGCACGGGAATCGCCGCATTTAAGACCATAAAACTCTCCCCAGGGGGAATAATAATCCTATCGGGAAAAATATCCTGACGCTGCCCCATTAAAATATCCCCCATTACCCGACTTCCCGGCCCAGCAAAAACCGTCCCCTGATTATTTTCCACTTGTGCAGGTAAATCGATAAAAGCTGCATCGGGTTGACTCAAATAACTAGCCCCCTGCAAAATTTTAACAGTCACGGGATTAGGACTGGGATTGTGGAGTAATATACCCAGATAAAGGGTGCGTAAATTATCGGGAAAACTCCCCCTCGCTACATGGTGGGCAAAAATATCAAAGCGTCCCTGAAAAGCATAATTTAAATGGGCCGAGGGAAAACTTTTCTCTTGAGGGGGAAAAGTCGAAAGTAAAATCCCTTCTCCTAGCAATAATTCGGGACTATTACTATTAAAAACGGGAACTTGATCTAGTTGATTCGGTAAAGGACGCACCTGCACCGGTCGAATTATTTCTACAATAGGAGGAGTTTGGGCAATGGGTAGTAAAAAAGGTAACATCACAGAAATTACCATCTCAAGATAATTAATTTTTGATCATAGCATTATTGGCTCGCTCAATTTAGATAGTATTCTGTTTGTCCATATCTAGAGGATTGTTTAATATTTCTTTCTGGTGTTAGCTGACCTTTTTGGTTAAGTACAATCAAGAAAAATTATCAAATTTCCCAATCGTTATTGGCTCTTGCCATTGACCAAATCTATTGTCATCATAGACTAAAATCTAGATGTAGCCGTGGTTTTCTGGAAACTTAGCCCGATGTCTAGATATCGATCGAGCCAGAATTGTTATGATAAATTCATGAAGTTTTATAACAGTATTTCCCCGTGAACATGAACCAAATTGACTATCTCAGGATTAGTTTAATCGATCGCTGTAACTTTCGCTGTCAGTATTGTCTGCCTGAAGATGCAGAATTGGCCTATGTTCGACCGCAAGACTTACTCACCCGGGAGGAAATTCTTACTTTAGTCAAAAATGTCTTTATTCCCCTTGGTTTCCGCAAATTTCGCCTTACTGGTGGGGAACCTCTCTTACATCCCGAAGTAGTGGAGATTGTGCGCGATATCGCCTCTTTATCTGCTATTAGCGATTTAGCCTTGACCACTAACGGCTATTTACTTGACAATTTAGCCGAAATGTTGTATGACGCTGGACTAAGACGGATTAATATCAGTTTAGACTCCCTCGACCCCGACACTTTCGATAAAATTATCGGTAATCGCGGCCGGAGTCGTTGGCAAAAAACTTGGGCAGGTATTCAAGCGGCCCAGAGGGTGGGTTTTGACCCCTTAAAATTGAATGTGGTGGTAATTCCGGGGATAAATGAGGCAGAAGTGGAAGATTTAGCGGCTTTGACCATCGAGAAGCGTTGGCACGTCCGTTTTATCGAGTTTATGCCCATCGGTAACGGTGATTTATTTCAAGAAAAAGCTTGGATTGCGAGCGAGGAATTAAGGGGGCGAATTCGGGCAAAATGGGGCTTAAATGAGGGTCAAGTGCGGGGAAATGGTCCGGCCGATGTTTTTCAAATTCCGGGGGCTAAGGGTACAATTGGCTTTATTAGTCAGATGTCGGAATGTTTTTGCGATCGCTGTAACCGCCTACGTCTTTCGGCCGATGGTTGGTTGCGTCCCTGTCTCCTCAACGAAACCGGACAAATTGACCTAAAAACTGCCCTCCGTCAGGGAATTTCGCCGGTAGAAATCAGGGAAAGAGTGCGGGAATTAATAGAACTGAAGGCAGAAATAAACTTTAAACTGCGTGATTCCGGCACATCAAGCGGCATTTATACCCGTACTATGTCCCAAATTGGCGGCTAAAAATCTACTGTCCGAATTCTATTCTAGCCTGTTCTACCATTTCCACGGTAACTCGATCGGAACCGGCATGACGAGCTAATTCTTCTATCCTTTGACGCGCTTGGGAACGAACAAAATAGGGAATATTTTTCAGTTTTGCTTTTGCTTCTGCAGTCCATTGTAGTTGATCGGAAAAATCTAGAGCGTCCATAGATTTAACATATAGTAGTCCGTCTATTATACCAAAAAAGATGAGCTATTTTGAGATAACGATTTTCTTAACAGCGAGTCTTTTTCACCTTTCTTTTAATTTTAGGTTTCTGCTAGGTCGAAATTTACTCTTTGATATAAATCTTGCAAAGAAATCTGCCAATCCACCGACACCAATTGTAAAACCGCATTTTCCCCCGTGACGAAATCAATTAACCATTGATCATCTTTTTGTTTATAGTAACGTTCCACACTATAACTAGATTGTTCAATCAGAATATATTCCTGAAAAGTTGGCAAGGAACGATAGAATTTAAACTTATCCCCTCGATCATAAGCTTGGGTAGAATTAGAGAGAACTTCGACAATAATTAAAGGATTGATCACGTTAGATTGACTATTCCCTTGATAGAGAGGTTGACCTTTA
>NZ_JADBUZ010000010.1:0-21324 GCF_020245305.1 Microcystis sp. M20BS1
AATTAAAGCAGCTCTAAAGAGTTTTGAGTTAAAAGTTAAACTTCAAGTTTTCATTCAGGACGAATGTACTGATTAACTAATTTTTTGGGGAAAATTAGTTAACCCATCATTATAACATATAATTAATTTGCAAGAGTTCTTATATACACACAAGGAAATGGCGAAAAATGGGATGTCAAAAAAATGTTTGATATTATGCTTGAAATTTCTAAAACCTCTCTTAAAGTATTAGGCAGTGAGATATTTAATCAGATAACCAAAAGTAAATAACTAAAACAAAGATTTATTAAATCAAAATAGGTTGAAAATGGCAAGAAATGCAACAAACGAATTATTACAAAAAGCTAAAAAATCAAAAAGTGACGAGTTTTATACACAGCTTTCAGATATAGAAAGCGAATTACAGCATTATAAAAGTCATTTTGAAAATCAAGTAGTTTATTGCAATTGCGATGACCCCCGAATTAGTAACTTTTTTAATTATTTTACCTCAAATTTCAATGAATTAGGTCTTAAAAAAATAATAACATCTTGTTATAGAGAGCAAGTAAAAAATTTATTTAATACAGAAGAAGATGAAAAAGGTTTTTTCTTTGAATATACAGGTACAGAAGGCGAAAAAAACAAACCAAGTTCAACAGACCTAGTTTACTTTAATGGAGATGGTGATTTTCGTAGTTCGGAAAGCATTGAACTATTAAAGCAGTCCGATATTGTTGTTACCAATCCCCCATTTTCATTATTCAGAGAGTATGTAGCTCAATTGGTTAAATACGATAAAAAGTTTTTGATAATTGGAAATATTAATGCAATAACCTATAAAGAAATTTTCAAACTTATTAAAGAAAACAAGGCGTGGTTAGGAATAAATCTTGGTAGAGGTATTTCAGGTTTTATTGTACCTGAACACTATGAACTATATGGAACAGAAACTCGAATAGATAACTCTGGTAATAGAATAATCTCACCGAACAATTGTTTATGGCTTACTAATTTAGATAATTTTAAGCGGCACGAAGATATAGAACTCACAAAAAGATATTTTGGCAACGAAGTTCAATATCCAAAATATGACAATTATGATGGGATTAATATTAATAAAACACAAGACATACCAATAGACTATAAGGGATATATGGGAGTGCCAATAACATTTTTACATAAATTTAATCCCGACCAATTTGAAATAATTAAATTCAGGAAAGGGAATGATGATAAAGATTTATCAGTAAATGGGAAATGTCCGTATTTTAGAATACTAATAAAGAATAAACGAATACAAACTGAATATATTGATTTAACTGACAAAGAAAGATAATGTATAACAAATCGTTGTACCTGACATTTTTCCGCTACGATCCAAAATGTCGGTGAAATCGATCGTTATGCTCCAAAGCTAGTGCGATGCCGAAGGCACTGCGTAGCAGTACGACGCTCTGGTGGGTTAGGTTGACGGCAGACCCCCAACTGTGATCTTTGACTTCATGCCAATTTGTGCGGACTGTATTCAGGTGTTACCTGCTGTGATAGTTAGTAAGTGAGCCTGTTCGTTGAGTTGAGGAGTAAAATAGGAGAAGTCCTAATCTAAGATTTAGTAATGGATAGAAGCATTATAGAACGGCAACCGCTACTTGAAGCAGTCAAGGCTCTCCCTGATGAGGCTTTAGTGGAACTGTCTAATTTTCTGGACTATCTTCGCTATAAAGCAGCCCATCAAAGAGAACTGACCACTCATTCTTCTAGTTTTCTGCTTGCAGTTGCAGGTTTAGGCAACTCTGGTCAAGAGGATATTTCAGAACGTGATGAAGAGATTCTAGGCAATGAGATTGATCCGGTGTCCGGCTGGAATCTTAAGCCAAGCAATTCAGTATGACGGCGATACTTGACACCAGTTTTTTGTTTGCCTTGACCGATCAGGGCGATCGCAATCATCAACGGGTGTTGGCTATTGCTCAAAGCGTGAATGAGCCATTGGTTCTACCTGTCGTTGTCTTGCCTGAGGTCTGCTATCTGATTGCATCAAGATTGGGCCACCAAGCAATGCGCCGTTTTGTATCCAGTATGACACCTGATGCGGTTCAAGTTGAACCTGTAATCCCAGAAGACTTGGTACGAGTGCATGAGATATTGGAACAATATGCTGACAATCAGCTTGACTTTACAGATGCAGCGATCATTGCCATAGCTGAAAGGCTTACTATTACTCGCGTTTACACACTTGATCGCCGAGATTTTTCGATTATTCGTCCAAGTCACTGCGATTACTTTGAGTTATTTCCTTGAACCACCAGCTAACACTGCGTGGCAGCGGACGGTCGCAATTCGTCGCTGCCGAGCTTGCTTTCTAATGCCGTCGCTGATTTGATCCGTTAGCGATCGAGCGCGCTACGCACCGATCGGGTTCTGGACTTCCCCGTTGACAAAAAGGCATAACCTGTGCTGTAGGGGGGATTAAGAGAATTTCCGATACCCTCTTACTGGGTACAAATTAAGGAAACCTCTAATAAATCTAACGCCGTACAAACTCCTCGTCAATAGCAAATCAGGTTATATTTCACACCCCACACCCCACACCCTACCCCCACGAAAAACTTTTTCAGCAGACCCTACCTATCGATCCCATTTTTACCTATTCTAAGCGCACAATCTCTCCAACTCTGGCTAGAGATAATTCTGCTGCCTGGAGGATTTTGACTAATTCCGTCCCTACCGATCCCGAAGATACAGGAGAATCGACACCCGTAGCCACCGACTCTAGAAAATGTTCGCATAATGCTTTTAGGGGTTCACCATCGGCAATAGGGATAGATTCCGTCTCCTGTCCCCGGGGAATAAAATAGGCTTCCTGACGTTCAAAATCGCCCTTTTGTCGGGTTAAAGGCGATCGAGAGTCTAATTCATTAAAAATTAAAGTCCCTTCGCTGCCAACTATCCCTAAACGTCGCTGTTTATCGGGATTCAACCAACAAAGGTGAATAGTCGCTTGAAAACCATCGCCATAGATCAGGGTTAACCAGACTAAATCGGCTAGATTAGGTTGTAGCCAGAAGGTTCCCCTCGCCTGTACCGATACTGGTGTACTATTTAACCAATGATTAAAAATCGAGATATCGTGAATAGCTAGATCCCACAAAGCGGACACATCCTGACGAACTGGCCCCAGGTGGGTGCGAGTGGCATAACCATAAAGAGGTTTACCGATACCCCCGGATTGTAGGACTTTTTGTCCAGTGATAACGGCGGGATGAAAAAGATAGGTATGATCAACTAATAAAATACGCTGTTTTTTCGCCGCTAATTCCGTTAATTCGCCACATTCTTGGGGATTGAGGGTTAAGGGTTTTTCGGCGAGGACATGATAACCTAAATTAAGAGCATCTTTAATCAGGGGATAATGACTGATGGCGGGAGTAACGACGACCACAGCCGAGATTTCGGGGTGATTGCGAATAGATTCCCAGTCATTGGCTAAAATAACTTTATTAGTATCCAGATTAAATTGATCCCGACAGAGACGGAGTTTTTCAGGGGAGGGATCAACGATCGCCACTACTTGCGCTGAGGGATGTTGAGAAAAATGACGGACGTAATGCACTCCCCAACGTCCTACCCCTAAGATAGCGATTCCTGTGGACATTTTGCTTACTCAGATAAATCAATCTAGTTTATCTTAAAAGGATTAGGCGCAATTGTTAATTGATTCTGAGAACTGGAAGGGATTATGTTAAAATTTTTTATCGATCGAGGGGGAACTTTTACCGATATCGTGGCGATAATCGATCAACCAGAAATTATTGAACGACTAGCTAGAGATGCCGCTAGATTTCTGATTGTTCCCCTTGCCGATCAACAGTGGATTGTTCTCTATAAACTGCTCTCGGAAAATCCCGAAAAATACCCAGATGCAGTCATTCAAGGGATCAAAGATATTAGCGGTTCCCTAGATAACATCGAAGTGATTAAAATGGGAACAACGGTAGCCACCAATGCGCTGTTAGAAAGAAAAGGAGAGCGCACGGTTTTGTTAATCACCAAAGGGTTTAAAGATGCCTTGAGAATTGGCTATCAAAATCGCCCCGATATTTTTGCCCGTCAAATTATTCTTCCTTCTTTATTATACGAACAAGTTATCGAAGTGGCCGAACGCTACGATAGTCAAGGACAGGAATTAATCACCGTTAATCCCGCCCAAGTTAAAGCCGATTTAATACCAGTTTATCAAGGGGGTATCCGAAGTTGTGCGATTGTTTTTATGCACGGTTATCGTTATCCTGACCACGAAAAACAAGTGGCAGCCATTGCCGAAGAAATCGGCTTTACTCACCTAGCCATTTCCCACCAAGTCAGTCCTTTAATGAAACTGGTATCCCGGGGAGATACCACAGTAGTTTCTGCCTATCTATCACCAATTTTACGCCGCTATGTTGATAGTATTAGCCAGCAATTACCGAAAACTAGCTTACTATTTATGAAATCCGATGGCGGTTTAGTCACAGCCGATAAATTTCAGGGTAAAGATAGCATTTTATCTGGTCCTGCGGGGGGAATAGTTGGGGCAGTACAAACCAGTTTAAGGGCAGGATTTAGTAAAATTATCAGTTTTGATATGGGAGGAACTAGCACCGATGTTTCTCATTTTCAAGGGGAATACGAGCGGCAAACAGATAACGAAATTGCCGGCGTAAGAATGCGAGCGCCGATGTTAAGTATTCACACCGTAGCTGCTGGTGGGGGTTCGATTTTAGTCTATGATGGTTATCGTTTTCGGGTCGGACCAGAAAGTGCCGGAGCTAATCCGGGACCGGCCTGTTATCGACGGGGTGGACCATTAACAATTACCGATGCTAATGTTTTGTTAGGAAAAATTCAAGCTGCCTATTTTCCCGCTATTTTTGGACAAGAGGGAAATTTACACCTAGATAGAGAGATTGTGCTGACAAAGTTTCAAGAATTGGTGGCAACAATGGGGGGTAATAATAGTCCTGAAATGTTGGCTGCGGGGTTTATTCAAATTGCCGTAGAAAATATGGCTAATGCGATTAAAAAAATCTCTCTACAAAAGGGTTATGATCTCAGTGATTATACTCTTTGTACCTTTGGCGGTGCCGGGGGTCAAGTGGCCTGTTTAATTGCCGATACTCTGGGAATGAAAAGTATTTTTCTCCATCCCTACGCTGGGGTTTTAAGCGCCTACGGCATGGGTTTGGCCGATTTGAGGGTAATTAAAGAAAAAGCGATCGAACAGCCGTTAAATGCCGATTTAATCGGGCAGTTACTCACGGAGATGAAGGAATTAGAAGTTTTAGCGGGTCGGGAATTAGAGGGTTATAATCGGGTGCGGCAGCAAGTCAGTTTAAAATATCAAGGCAGTGATGCCACTTTAGCGGTTAATTTTAGCGATCAAATGCGTCAGGATTTTGAACGGGAACATCAAAGACGTTATGGGTTTAAACAAGAACAAAAAGCTTTAATTGTTGAGTCGATTGCCGTGGAATTGATCCAGACTATGGACAGTCCCCAAGAAGCAATTTTAACTCGCACCCGTCCCATGGGAGAATTACCTCCTATCCTCGATCGAGTAGCGGTTTTTATGGCTAATCAATGGCGGGAAACGCCAATTTATCAGCGTTCAGATCTGGAACCTTTTGATTGTCTGGCAGGACCTGCAATTATTATCGAAAAAATTAGCACGATTGTGATTGAACCGGGTTGGATGGCAAAATTAACGGAGAAAAATCATTTAATTCTCTCCAAAGATTAGCTAATTGAACTACATAGAAATATCTACGGCAGTTATCCTAATTGATCAATTCTCATTTCGCCGAGGTATTTACGGAGATAGGGAGAAAAAACCTCGTAAATCAGGGTAAGGGGTTGGCGAGCGTGCCAAAATAGGTAATGACGACCCCAAAATCCTCCTTTTTCCCCAAAAGCTATTTCTAATTCCGGGGAATGACCGTAATAAAGTCCCTGCACATCGCGATACAATTCCGTGTGCAGCCGCGAGAGACTTTCCCAAATCGGTAGGGAACGATTTTCTAGATATTCGTCCACTTGATTGGCGGACCACCAAGAAGCGGCATAGGCTAACCTTTGACCACTAGCTGTGCGTAACCAGACTTGACGACGCAATCTCGGTCCTGGAATCAGGCTAATTTTCATCGGTGCGCCATCCTCATCGTCGCCGATGGGGGACATATCGATCACATCCACTTCCGTTTTTTCACCGGTTAAAAGTTGTAAATGACGGGTGGGAGAACCATCGCCGAGAATTAAAATCTGCCAAGGAGGCGCGAGTTGACTATGGGGTAAACCTTGTTTAACATCGGTTTCGTCTCCTTGCCAGAGAGGGGACAGGGAGTACCAAGGGGGATTAAGCAGGGGCTTTTCTTGGGGGCGGAGGATAGCAGTCAAGGTTTGTTACAAAACTTTATGATTTTTTCATTAATCATAACACGGGATTTTTGTCTGCTGGCGATAAAAGCGATCGCCTTGCTCCCATCCTCTCTAACTTTTTGGTTAGCATAGGCACTCTTGCCAAAGGAGATTGACTATTTTGATTTTAACGATAGAAAGGTATCAATATCTGGATAAGTTTTTGTAATCTTCTCAGGGCAATTAATTGTCGAATCTTGGGATTAATTTGGGGGGGATAAATGCTGGTGGCTAATTGTTCTTCCAGTAAGGCATATTCTGCCGCAGTTAGGGGTTGATTATCCAAGGGTGATCGAGCCGAAGTGATAATTTCTGCTCGTAAAACTTCTTCGGGAATATCTTCAGGAGAGGGCAAAGCAAGGGCTTTTAGGGGCGATAAGAAACCGATAGAGATGAGGATGATAATTTTTGTCGTTCGCTGCATTTAATTTAAACCGGGGGGCAATTTTTCTCGACACTGTTGATGAATTTCCCCGATTCTAGCAAACAACCAGGGATATTTTTGACGATAACTGGGAATTAGAGCCAGAGGACTGAGTAGGGCAGTGGCGGCAATATCGGCTACACTTAATTTATCTCCCACCAAATAGGCCTGATTTTGCCAATATTCTAGAATCTTGAGGGCATTTTCTAGGCGCTCCTCCGCTAGTTTTACCCTTGCTGGGGTGATTTTATATTGTTGTCGCACGATCTTAATAATTATTTGACTACTCAGGGAAGAATCGATCGCTTTTCCCTCTCCAGCGCGATAATCATAATAGACAAATCTCGTCGCTACTCCAATACTTTCATCTAACCAATCCTCTAGTAACCAAGCTTGATTTTTCTCCTTTTCCCCAGCGGGAATAAAAGAGGGGAAAGGAACTACTTTTTCTAAATATCTGAAAATGGCAGTAGAATCGGCAATAATCTCATCTGCTGCCATTAAAACGGGGACAGTGGTTAACCCTTTAGTTAGGGGACTGAGTTTGAGAATATGTAGTCCGGGGGTGAGATTTTCTACTTGGTAATCAATCCCCTTATAACCTAGTGCTAAACGAGCTTTGCGACAGTAATGAGAGGTGCTAAATTGAAGTAAAAGCATTAATTGTTATTGGTTGTTAGAGCAGTTATCAGTTATCAGTTATCAGATTTGAGTTTTAAGTTACCAGTTACCAGTTATCAGTTATCAGATTTGAGTTTTAAGTTACCAGTTACCAGTTATCAGTTATCAGATTTGAGTTTTAAGTGAGCAGTATGTATTAAGGGAGCAGTATTATTCCTAATGTGTTTTCACTGATTACTGATCACTGTTTACTGATTACTGTTTACTGATTACTGAATTGCCAATAAATATATACTATGAGCAAACCCTCCCTTTTTTCGGCTGTTTCTCGTCCTTATGCGACTAATTCACAAGCAAAAGATCCCTGGTTAGCGGTCAATCTCTCGATGTTTTTCCCCGGTTTGGGACAATGGTATGCTAACAAAAACCAAAAAGCAACCATTTGGGCGATCGCTCAAGTAATATTAATAATTGTAACAATTTGGTCAATTTTTAGCCCCAATGGCCCTGTAAGCTGGGGATTAGGGGGAATAGTTGCTCTGGTTATCGTTTACATTAGCAATATTTTTGACGCTCACTGGACTGTTTATGATTCCAGACAGAATAACAGCTTAGAGAAAATTCCCCGGAAACAAAAAAACCCATGGTTTGCCGTCTTCGCTAACCGGATTATGCCAGGTTTGGGGCAATTGTACGCTGATAAGGTGAGATTAGGGATAATTTTTCTGACTATATCCCAGATTAGCCTGAAAATGGATCATTTTTTCACCAATATCCTCTTTCTTACCCCTTTAGTTACAGCGATCGCTATTTATCACGTTTATCACACTTTCCCTGATCAATTCCACCCCCATCGTCACACCTATCGTTCCATTTTGGCACTGATGGTGGGAGTGATTTTTACTTGGGGAATTATCTGTAATTATTTTCCCAATTGGTTACATCAAAAAATAGAATTTTTCCAGATTCCGAGCGAATCCATGCTACCTACCCTCGCAATAGGTGATCGCGTTTTCGTCAGTCAATCTGGTAATTATCAAGCGAAAAGAGGCGATATAATTGTTTTTAGAACTCCCGAAAAAATTAGGCAACTAGATCCTAAGTCTGGAGATTTTTTTATCAAACGAGTCATCGCTATTGCCGGAGATACCATTGAAATCCGCAGGGGTAAAGTTTATCTCAACCGGCAAGTTATCCAAGAACCCTACACTGCCGAGTTGGGCAATTATGAAATAGAATTTATGACTGTACCCCCAAAAAATCTGTTTGTTTTGGGAGATAATCGTAACCATAGTTTTGATTCCCATGCTTGGGGTTTTTTGCCGGAAAGTTATATCATTGGTCAAGCCTATAAAGTTTACTGGCCTCTCGATCGTGTCCAGTCTTTGCTATGATGGGGATGACTATTGATTTTCAACTGTCTTCAAGGGGTAATTTTAATCCTATCTACTTATTAGCGAGGAAAAACCTAACCAGAAGAATTTTTCGGTGAATCCTAATTGAGACGCGAGTCTTTGGGAATAACATCCAAACCGAGGAGAACCTTTTGGGTATTGGACATATCGCCGATAATTCTTTGTAGGGGTGGGGGAAGTTGTTTGACTAAAGTAGGAGTTACGAGAATT
Source organism: Microcystis sp. M20BS1 (assembly GCF_020245305.1). Taxonomy (NCBI): domain Bacteria; kingdom Bacillati; phylum Cyanobacteriota; class Cyanophyceae; order Chroococcales; family Microcystaceae; genus Microcystis; species Microcystis sp. M20BS1. Next base: position 9,106 of record NZ_JADBUZ010000010.1, read on the forward strand.
TTATCCTGTTCCGCTAATTGCGGCTGTTCGAGAACATCAATTATTTCTACCGTATAAAGACCGGATAACTCCTCGCGACAGATCCGAAAAATATTGGCGATCGCCCTTTGGGATTTACTTGAATCACCCATAATGTAGAGTTTGAGAAGATATTGACTCATGATTGCGTGTTATTGAACAGTTTAATGTTGCTGAGACCGATATAGTATTTACGATAGAAAGAGACGAGATAACCCATCAATTCCAAGACCATGAGACGACCTTCGCTAACGTAGGCCTGCGCTTTGGCCAGGGTGACATCCTGATTTTTTTGGCGTAGGGTGGTGGTATGAATGTCCACCACATCGCGAGGACTAGCTTTTAAGAATCCTAGCTTATCAGCTAAGCTTCGCAGTCGTTCCGATAGATTATGTTCCACTTTATATGCTTGTTCTTCTAAAGCTAAATCTAATAAATCTCCGTAATTTTGGACTAATTCTTGAAAAATATCGGGAATACTCTGCCTTATTGCCTCAGAACCGAACATTTTCGCCGTGATGCTAGTTTGTCCTCCCTTGATTAACTGTTCCAGTTCGCGAAATTCTTCTTCCTGTTGTTGATGTTTAAGATTGAGAATATATTGCTGACGCTCGATCGCCACACGAATTTGATAGACTAAAAGACTACTATCGATATTATTTAACTGAATATAACCATCAGCACCGAGTTGAAAGGCTCTAACGACTAATTTCTCATCATTGCTAGTAGTTTGAACCACTATCGGTATAGCAGCGGCTAATTCTCTGGTTTTGACTAGGATATTTAAACCGGGGGGAACAGAGATTTCCAAGCTTAAGAGGATGAGATCAAATTTCTCCCCTGCCAGTTTTTCGGCAGTTTCCTCTAGATCCTGAGCTTGGGTGAGGGTAAAAGTCAACCCCTCAGCCAGAGAACATTGGGGGGCCTTTAACAGCAATCTCTGGATTAATTTAACAGTCGTCGGTTCGTCCTCTATCAATAAAATCCTACAGAGATCCCTAGTCATTGTTAATCGATCGCTAAAATTATCTTTTTTCCCCCTACTCTCATAGTAAGCCCATCTTTGGGAAACTCAAGGACAAAATCACAACATATCTCCGGCAAAAGTGAGATTTTAATGGCGACCTTGCCCTTAAAATCCTTAATTTAACGATTTTTCCTGAAAAAGATCGCTTTTCTACTCCAAGGAAACAATCTATTTCCTTTTTCTCCCCACTTCCCCACTTCCCCACCTCCCCACTTCCCTACTTCCCTCACCTATTTTGACTCAATTCGGCGAATTGCCACCACTGCCGGCCGGGGAGGTTGATTAACTTGACCACTGGGCCAATTCGACCCTAGGGGTACTTGTCGCATTTGTTCAAATTCCTGCCCATTAGTGGTTTTCAGGGCAAATTTTCGGTTTTCAAAGGCTAAATCCCGACGAATTCCCCCCGCTTCCCCCGGATGTTGTACTGCCAAAAATAACGTCTCTTGGTCGGGAGTAAAGTACAATCCCGTTAATTCCGCATCCATGGGAGCGATAGCAAAAGGATAGGGATGCTCTTGACCCTTGGCAAACACCCAAGCGCTATTATTACCAAAAATCCCCAATAAATCCCGTTGACTAACCGGGACTCCTTGGGGATAACGAGTTTTCATCTCTCGATTTAACCCACCCGTGGAAATATCGCTAACCATCCAGAGATTTCCCTGTTTATCGAAAGCGAGGTTATCGGGATTAGAAAAACCCTCACCCTTCTCGGTCGGTTCCCCTCCATAAGCGACCACATCCCAACGAAAACTTAAGGAAGCAGCATCGTTATTATCTTCCCTTAAGCTGATAATCCAACCAAATTCGTAGGGTATTTCGCCATTTGGTCCCTTAAATATCTCCTTATCGGCTCCTCCCTCCGCTTCACTGGGACTACCAGAGGTAAAGGTCATATATAAAGTGCCATTCTCGTCCACTTCCGTATCTTCTGGCCGACCAGTACAAGTGATCCCAACGGCGTTAGCGGCAAAATGAGCATCGATGAGAATTGCTCCCTGTTTTTCCGTCCCATTACCTTCATACAGGTCTGCGAGGGTCTTATATTTAGCTTTGTAGGCTAAAATCTCCTCATCGTCCTTAAATAGCAGTAATTTAGTCTCATTGACCGTTCTTTCGGGATTCGGCAAAGCTACCACCCCATCCCCGCGACTAGCGGCAATTTGACTCGGTAGGACGGGATTTATCTCCGTGTCGGGATTTAAGGGGATCCAATAACCAGTTTTATCGGGGTTGAATTTGGCCCCGTAGAGCATTCCTTTTTCTAGGAGTTTTGAGTTATTTTTCTGCTTAATATCGCTAATTTTGCCCTCGGAAACGAATTTATAGATATGACCGCCTCTGCGATCGCATCCTGAATAAACCGCCAAGGGTTGCCCCGTTTGAGCGAGAAAAGCGACCGCTTCATGGCGAAAACGCCCTAACCAAGTGTGTTTTGTACCGTAATCGTCGGGATTGGCCGGATCCACCTCCACCATCCAACCGTATTTATTTCCCGCTAACCCAAAAACGTTACCCCGGCCATCCACTTCCCCACTATTGAGAATAAAGGGGGTAGTATCGGGATGCAAAGAGGAACCGTCTTTTAACACTACCTCCGTCACTTGGTCTTGAAAGTTCTCCTCGGCACTAAATACGGTCCCCCAAGGCGTTGTTCCCCCAGCGCAATTTTGAAACGTTCCGATAATTTTTGCCCCTAATCCGTCATCGTAGCCAAGTTTATCGGTTTTGGTAAAAATTGCTACAGCAGGACCAGTCACTTTCAGGTAACGACCGTCCTTTAGTCCAGAAATACCGGTAATGCGGCGATCGGCTTTACTATAGGTACGTTGCCATTTTCCCGTTTGATCTTTAGCGAGGGAAATTACGCCAATTCCCTGATCAATTAAGCCTTCTAGGGAGATTTCCTCGATTTTTGCCCTTAAGCTGGCATCTTGCAGGTGATAGGCGGCAATTTCACCCTTTTCGTTCGTTTTTTCCCGTACTTCCTTGACGGGTAGGGTTTTACCGATCACTTGTTCAAAGGTTTGTAGCCAAGTACGACCACTGATATATTCAAAATTAACGGTTAGATAACCTTGACCCGGACTGGTTTCGATAAAAGATAGATAATCATTGTTATAACCGAAACGGGAATCACCCACTTTATCCCCCCACTGTGCCAGCACATCATAGGTGAATCCTTGCGGAAGAACGAGATCATCTAGGACTTTATAGGTTTGATAGGCATTTTTTTGGCTTTCATCGCTCATACCGTCAATTTTTAAGGGAATTGGCAGTTTGACTGGAGAAAAGTTTAACCCAAAACTATTGGCAGCGATCGCAGGACTGCTAATCAGAGAGGAATATTTTTTCTCTTGCAGACTGAAAAAAGAGACACCAGCAGTGGCAGTTAAAAAGGTGAGGAAATTACGGCGAGAAATACTCATATTTTCAGGAATAAAGTCAAAACTGGTGTTCAGACCTTGATTAGGTTAAATTTTATTACATAAACTTGACATAGGTATTATATATTATCCAAGTTATGACTAAGTTAACAGCCAGTTAAAAGTAATCAGTAAACAGTAATCGGTGCAAAGACAGCAGAAAACTGCCATAATCAGTAAATAGTAATCGGTGCAAAGACAGTAGAAAACTGCCATTTAATACCGCTCACTTAAAACTCAAATCTGATAACTGAAAACTGAATAGGGGTTTAGCAAATGTCTAACGAAACTGTAACTTATTCCCTAGAAACCGTTCTGACAAGGATTGAGGGAAAAATCGATAACCTACAAAGAGATGTTACTCAAAAATTCGACAAAATCGATGAACGTCTCACAAAATTAGAAATCGGACAAGCAGAACTCAAAGGAGAGTTAAAAGGAGATATTAAAGCTTTAGATGAGCGATTGACCACGGAAATCAAGGGATTAACGGCACGGGTTGCCTATCAGGAATTTACTAACCGGGGGATTTTAATCGCTTTAGTCGTCGCTATTTTGGGTGGTGCGGCTAAACTTTTTGGTTTTTTTCCTAATCCCTAGAAGTGGCTACCAGGCACGGCTAGGAGCAAGATTAATGTCATGAATATTTCGATAAAATTCCTTGTAAAAAAGCGGTAGTTTTTAAATCAATCCCTGTAATTGCCGTACCAACAACTACCGAATATGCACCAACTTCTAGGGCTTTTTTGGCTTCTTTTGGAGTCGATATTCCTCCTTCACAGATAACAGGAACTGATAAATTATTAACTAATTCTTCTAGGAAAGAAAAACTCGGCGGCTGCAGCTGTTTAGTTGCTTCTGTGTAACCGTAAAGAGTTGTACCGACAACATCAGCACCGGCTGCCACCGCATAAATAGCACTTTTGATCGAGTCTATATCTGCCATGACTAATTTACCAGTTTCCCGATGAATACGATCGATAATTGTGGCTAAATTTTCATCATTAGGACGCTTTCTGGGGGTAGCATCCAAGGCAATTATATCGGCACCCGCATCGGCAATGGCCAGAGCATCTTGATATTTGGGCGTAATATATACCGAACAATCGCGATAATTGCGTTTCCAGAGTCCAATTATCGGTATATCCGGCAATTGTTGACGGGTGGCTTTCAGATGAGCGGGACTATCAATTCTTACCCCACAAGCACCCCTATCCACGCAAGCATGAGCCATGGCAGCAATAATTACAGGATCGTGCAGAGATGACTCCACTGGCGCTTGACAGGAGACGATTAAACCCGATTTTAAGGTTTCTATTCGCATAAATTGGGGTGTAGGGTGTGGGGTGTGGGGTGTGGGGTGTGGGGTGTGGGGAGACTTTTCAGTTATCAGTGAACAGTAAACAGTAATCAGTGAACTGATAACTGATAACTGATAACTGATAACTAACCCCACCAGCAAACTTTTTGCCGCAAACCTTACTTATAAGCAGCAATACACTGTTCAACTAAAGCGGTTACTGCGTCCACATCTTTCCAACCGAGAATTTCTGTGACTTTTTTCTCTAGATTCTTATAGGTTTTGAAAAACTCGGCGATTTCGTCCAAGCGATGGGGAGAGACATCTTTGAGAGATTTTACCTCTGCATAACGGGGATCTTTAGCGGGAACACAGAGAATTTTTTCATCGCGATCACCACCATCGATCATTTCTAACATACCAATGGGACGCGCTGTAATCACACAGCCGGGGAAAGTAGGCTGATCCATGATCACCATACCATCTAAAGGATCGCCGTCATCGGCGAGGGTATTGGGAACAAAACCATAATCACAGGGATATTGTACCGAAGAATAGAGAACGCGATCGAGAGCAAAGGCGTTTAAATCCTTATCAAACTCGTATTTATTCTTACTACCAGCAGTAATTTCCACTAAAACGTTAATTAAACCGGGTTTCGGTTGGGCAGGAATGCGCGATAAATCCACAAGCTTTCTCCAAATACAAGACAATAGCGCCTTTAGAGTCACCTAAAAGCGCAGGCAAAATTAAAAGACACTTTGATTGACTCCGATCCAAATTTTACCCACAAGGGGGATCGGGACGAAGAAAAAAATTTTATCTTGGCAATCGTCTATCTCAATTCTGTCACCTCATTTGCCTCGTTAGGGAGTAGGATGTGTTACCGGTAAGGGGTTCTTCGGTATAGTTAGGCGTGGAGTTATATCCAATCGCTAACAAGGGTAACGTTAGGGTCAGAATTGCGATCATAGTTCCGAGTAAATTGGCCCACCTATGACTAGGAGGTTCGGAAGTCTTCCCTGACGGGTTGCTTGATTCCATAAAGGGGTCGTGTTGAACTCGACAAGTAAAGAATACGAGAGATATACAGAGCAGTCAGCCATCGGCCCTGAGCTTTTGACAAATTACTGCTATTTTTTGCCTTTGGGCTTGGTTAACGTCTCGTTAAAAAGCGAAACATTAACAGCAATACTCTCCCTACTAATTATATTTTACCAATTCTTTTCCAATAGTTCACTCTGATACTTTTCTTGACGATCTCTCCAGATCATGGTCTGTTGGTGTTTGTCCATGTCATACTAAATCAGTTTTTAATAACTGGATTTAGTATCAATCCACAAAAAAAATGTCTGAAAAGCCCAAATATTAAGCGATTCAAACATTTTCTCATTGCAATCGGAGGGTGATATTGACTTTATGTCTTAACTTCGAGCTTACGATAGAAACCTAGCTGTTAATGTAGCCTATTTAACCAAAATATCGATTTTTTGCTGATTTATCGGGATAGACAATCACCTTTTCTTAGAAATTATCCGAGTTTAGAGACAATTGGTTAGCTAATCTCCCAATAAGCTAGGTCTCAGAGACCAGCAAGGCATCCTCAAGCCTTGATTTGTCCTTACTTGTCATGGACAGCGATCAGGGCAAGTGGGGTCAATCTACCAATGTTTACATCATAACTCGATCGAGGGAGAAAAGCCAAGAACCTGGGAGAAAACTGCCGATTTATCCCGGCCAATATTATTGCTCAGATCGGCCTAGATGATGCCGTCAGTCATTCTTCAGCGAGAAACTACCTCGCTAGAGGATTCCGATTCTAGGGGGAGAGAGGGTTTAATTATCCCGTATTTTGTCTCCTCTGGAGTCACTTGACGGATAACCTCCAAAGCTTCCTTGATCATTACTGCCATGGGAACTGCGACAATCACCCCCAGTAAACCGCCCACTCGCGCCCCCGTCAAGACCGAAACCAACACCCAAAAGGGATTTAACCCGGTGACACTGCCCAAAATCCGGGGAGCAATGCCGTTTTCGACAATTTGCTGCACCACTACAGCTACGGCTAAAACTTGCAGAGCTAAACCAATATCGCGCAAAGCTAGTAAAGCTGTCACCGTGACAATGCCTACAGTTCCCCCAAAAGGGATTAAGGCCATGGTACCAATCAAGAGGCCGAATAGAAGACCAAAAGGGACTTTAATCGATAAAAATGCCGTGACTAATCCCAGGGCCATGCAGGTGGCACAAATCACCTGTCCGACAAAGTAATTCTGAAAACTTAAGCGTAGGGTTAGGGAAAAGGGTTGTTGGACGGGTTTGGGCAACCATTGGATAATACTCCTCCAGATATCGGGACTGTGGAGAAGTAGATAAAAGGTGAGGATAATGGTTAGCAGCACATCAAGCACTCGCACCACGGTAAAAACGGTGAGATTAAGGGCTAAATTAACGCTTCTTCCCGCTAAAATTTGCAATTCTGCCCCTAAACGACTGTTAAACTGAGCGATAACACCATCGAAACTGATCGGAATCGGTAGATTCATCGTGTCGATTTTGGTATCTAGTTGCATCAGTTGGCGCTGTCCCGAGTCTAACCATTCTGGCAATCTATTGACAAATTGCTGCGCTTGGGTAAAGACTAGGGGAACTAGGGTGATTCCCACGGCCACAAAAATTAAAATCGTGATCAGGGAAACCACGATCGCAGCTAAACCCCGTTTTAATCCCTGACGTTCCAACCAAGTCACTGGATAACCCAAGAGAAAAGATAGAACGGCCGCTATCAGTAAAATAACAAATAAAGATTCAAAATAGCCAAAAATTGCCGATAATGCCCAGGCATTCAGAACTATAAGTGGTGCAGCTAGAGCAATCACCAGTAAGCGAGATAGGGAATTCAGGGATTGCCACCACGTCTGAACCCAATTGCGTTTCGGGGGAACGACTTTAACTTCCACCATGAAGCCTCTTAAAGGGTTTGTTTCAATACTTGTATTCTGACAGATCGAAGCCGAACTCGCTAACTCAACCCGGGGAAGTGGGAAGATGGGGTGTGGGATGCTGACAGGTTTAGGTTTACTACAACAACCTTATGGGTGTAACGGGGCATCCTGCCGACATTTAAGGTGAACGGCTCCGTTAGGCTGTAGATCTAGTCACTCCATACTTGACAAGACAATGCAGTTGCATTACCATCAAGAGCTAGTTTTTATGGACAAGCTTAGAGGTCGCTATAGCTGCAACGATGGCCTCATGCCCAGAATCCACTCTTACTGATCGCTATCAGACTACAATTCCCGATTCTGTTCGCAAAGCCCTTGGCTTGAATAAGCGCGATAAAATCTGCTACAACATACAGGCCGACGGTAAAGTATGGATTTCCAGGGCTGATGGGACAGAAGAAAATGATCCACTGCTTGGGAAATTTCTGAATTTTCTTGCCCAAGATATGGAACAGAACCCTCAACACATACAGGCAATTAGTTCTAACCTAGTCAATCATGTTCAATCTTTGGTCTCTGGCGTTGATCTGGATCTTGATGAGGACGAATAAGGTTGTCTATAGATCAGCCGGATAGGTGCTAAGATAAGAGCAGGAGCAAAACTTTCAAATACAGGAGTGTATGCCATGCTTGAGGATCAGGGTTCTATCTTGAAGGAGCGAGATTACACATTGATCATTGACAAAAGTGGAAGTATGTCAACTAAGGATCAGCAAGGCGGCAGAAGTAGATGGGATGTGATGCAGGAATCCACTTTTGCTCTAGTCACCAAGTGCGAAGAGTTTGATCCAGATGGAATTACTGTCTACTTCTTCTCATCTAAATTTAGACGCATTGAAAATGTTACTTCTAGTCAAGTTTCGCAATTATTTAAAGAAATCTCTCTTGTTGGTCGCACTGAGATGGCACTTGTTTTAGAAGACGCTCTACAAAACTATTTTCATCGAAAACAAGAGAAGCAAACCAAGCTAAATGGGGAAACAATACTCGTTATTACTGATGGGCAGCCCGACAATAAAAAAGCGGTTGCTGAAACGATCGTCAAAGCGACTCAGCAAATGGAAAAAGATGAGGAGTTAGCAATCTCTTTCATTCAAATCGGAAATGATCCTGATGCAACAAAGTTTCTTAAGTTGCTAGATGATGAATTAAAAGGTGCTGGAGCTAAGTTTGACATTGTGGATACAGTTACGATTGAAGATATAGAAGACGAGAACCTTTCATTGGTTGATGTTTTACTGAATGCAATTCTTGACTAACTACAGAGAGAAGCTATGGGTGGAATTGATGAATTATTCGACAAAGAAAATCCAGCGTCTCGGCCAAGAGATTCTCAGCCTGGAAAAGGTTCAGATGATCAATCTAATCTGGATTGTCAGAATTGGTTAAGTCGGTTTGGTAGTAGTTTAGGTGAAACTGAAGCAAGAAAACAGTTTGAGCGCTGGACAAAATTGCAAAGAAAATGTGCCGAACTGCAAGAAGTCCTTTCACAATATCAAAGTTTGGATCTATCTAAAGCCAAAAAGCTTCTTGACAGAGCGGATAATGTCCTTCGGCAAGATCGGGATTACCAAGTCGTAGTGATTGGTGAAACAGGTGCTGGTAAGAGCAGCCTTCTGAACGCTCTTTTGCAAGAAAGACTGCTTCTGACTGGTGGTGGAGCAGCAATTACTGGCACAGCTATCTATGTCTATCCCAATCAAAACGTGGATTTTGACAAAGCTGAACTTTCTATCAGAACTCAAGATGAATTCAAACCGCTACTACTTGGTGTAGCTAGTCATTACCTTGATGAGCAAACAAGGGCTAGTTTGTTTGGAGATGAAGCGAGTATAACTGCTGCTAAAGTTATCGATCTAGCAAATAATAAAGACATAGCTAAAAAGTTACCGGATAATGTTCCAATTGATAAACGAAAACGTATTGTAGATGAAATTTTAGACATTGCAAATACATGGCAGAAAATTGACAATATTAAAACATCGATTAAAATAGAGTTTCAACTTCCAAAAGATAAGGAAGAACTTAACACTTACTTAGAAGAAGGTAGTAGTCGAAATGGAAAGGAAAATCCTGAAAGAGTGATTCCTGCCATCAAGTGTGCAAAGTACTATCTAAAGCAGAAAGATAGCAGCTATTTGAATGGTAAAACATCTAGCAATGTTGTTTTTATTGATGTTCCTGGATCGGCAGCAAAAACTCTAAGACACACGGAGATTTTACGACAGGAACTTAAGAATGCTAATGCAGTAGTGTTTGTGGTTAATCCCAATAGACCTGCTGAAGAAGAAGGTACTTCTATCGCAAACCTACTAGATAAGTACTTATTCAGTGGCTATACGGCTGAAGAAAAAAGCAAATTTGCTAATCGTGTATTCATTGTTGTAAATAAAGCCGATCAGATAAAGTCTGAGGAAGATGAAACTCGACTAAAAAAATCATTATTGGAACTCTGCGGGATTATTGGCGATACAAATTTACTGAAATCTAGATATTTTAGGATTGTCGCAGAAAAGTCAGTACTTGCTCTAATTCTTAGACAGAAGATCGAACTGGCTGACGAGAGTGAAAAGAACTTTTACGCAACTTTAGCAAAATGCCACGTTGACAATTTAGGAAAGGCCGATCCTAATAAGCTAGATGAGGAAAGTGGAATACCAAGTTTATTAAAAGAGCTGAATACATTCTTGAGTAAGGATCGTGTTAAGCTCATGCTTGATGAAGGAGAATTATTTTTAGAGAAGGCGGAAAACGATATCAAGCTAACCTGTCGTCAAATTCTTGGATTAGAGCATCAGGAAATTTCATCTGAACAACTAGATGGACTTGGATCGACAACGAAAGTTTTTTGCGATCAGACTCTAGAACAAGATCGAAAAGAACTAGAGAAAGCCAGGAAGGCTCTGATTGAGTTTGTGAAAGCTTGGATTGACAGTGAAGAGCATCAGAGAGAGGTTTCAAGCCAAGTTACAAGCATCTTTACTAAATTAAAAGACTCTATCAAGGAGCCAGCTAAACGCTTGCTAGATCCAGAAGACAGAGATGGTGCTCTTCATATTACCCTCTCACACGTTACTGGCAAATCATATCCAAATGTTGATTCTCCATTTCTTTTGCTGTCAACTGAAGAAAAATTTCATCGGGCTGTTGAGGAAAATAGTAGAGATTTAGCCGACTACTATTTTCATAAATTCGATGACAAAGTTCGAGATATAAAAATCGGTGAGCTAATTGAACAGAAATCTTATGAGCAGGAATATATCAAAAAACTAGCTCTTGACAAAGAAATTCAAGAATCCAAGCAGCAGGTTTATGGGAATTTTCTAGCTATCTGTAAATGGGTTCTCATGTACGAACTGGTCAAAATGCCTATTGATTTACCTCTTGATCCGTCTGCGGATGATGTGAGTCATAACCTTTCAGTACAAGTATTTAAAAAAACATTCAGTGAAATTGCACCTGAGTTAGTTTTACTGAGTAGTGACGCAATTCAAAGTATGATATATGGAATTCTACCCTTCCCTCTGAATAAGCTTATCGAAGTCTCTGCTCGTTTAGTTAAGCAGAAAGTTGAAGAGCCCACTGATGAAGATAGCGAGAAAAAGCCACCAAAACCCACAGAGAGCAAGCAAAATCTACCTGAAAAATTACTAGACAAGATAGATCTTGAAGAAAAAGTGGCTGAATATGGTAAGATTAACGATACAGAGAAATTAACTGAGCTTCTCCAAGAACAGTTTGCTTTTCGTTACAGCGTTGCTGTTAGTACGGCTTTGATTTATTTGGAAAGATTGTTTAGATATGAACTGGGGAAATATTACCAGAAATTAGGAGAAATCAACAATCGCCTAATCGGAATGCATCAGTCTGCTGTTAACTTGAATCATGAAGATATTCTAAAACAACTAGGTAAAAAACATACTGACATGAGCCAAAAGTTTGAAGATGCGTTAAACTGTTTGAAAAGGCTTTTGGAATTATCAACCATGTAAGTTTTGGGAAAGTGCAAATGCAGCCTAACAATCCTGTTGGAGCGGACTGTTTAGAGACCTCGGTTGTGTTGCTAAGGCTACTGGCATCCGCTCAACTGGAACGTTATACTGAATCAGTTTTTAATAGCATGATTAACTGCCAATCCAACTTGAAAAACCCGCTCCCTTCTCCCCACTGCTGTGACAAAAAACAACTATCCCCCGATAGCGATCGCAAAAGATTTGTGGTTCTTCGGTTTGTCTTATGCAAAGTACAGGATTATTAAGGAATGAAACTCTTATAGAGAAAGACATTTGGCGATTTTTGTCAATTGTTTTTGATCTAGAGCGAACTAATCAATTAAGTCTCTTGCCAGATAAGGATTTAGTCGATTTATGCCCCCCTATCGAACCATACCAAGTAACGAAGAGCCATATTTATTAATAAAAATAATTGGAACCCGATCAG
>NZ_JADBUZ010000100.1:0-5646 GCF_020245305.1 Microcystis sp. M20BS1
AAACTATGATTGAAATGATTGAATGAATACTATGATTGTGTTGTATTCAGCAAGTCTTCATCAATGATCAATTATAGTCCATCCCATAATCCCATAATAAGTCCAAACTATGATTGAAATGATTGAATGAATACTATGATTGTGTTGTATTCAGCAAGTCTTCATCAATGATCAATTATAGTCCATCCCATAATCCCATAAATCACAGTTAAGACGATGGATATTGCTGTTGTCGCATCATTTGTAAACTTTTCCGAATTTGAACAATAGTAGAGTGATTTTTCCTAATAGTCGTTGACTCCATTTTATAGTAGTTCTATTTTTTAAAAAAGAATAATAAAACCTTCTTGGGTAAAGTGCTTGTCATGGGTAAGCACTTCAAAAATATCCATTTGTTGCATAATTATCATTGATATGCAGTCTGTAATACTATAACCTTTGTCTGACCGTTGTTTATATAATTCAAAACCTAATTGACGTAATTCTGGTGTATAGGAAATAACTTGTATTGTTTTTTCCCGTAGCATTTGCGTACACATTAAGAGTGCTTTCTGTCTCATAATAGTTCCTCTACATGAAGCATAGTTCAGTATCTCATCAATAATGCCATCCGTTGTTATTAGTTGATCATTGATACAATTATGAGCATAGTTGAGTGCGATTTGATGCCAGTCATCTTTGGGGTTGAGTAAAGCGATCCAATAAAAGGTGTCGGCAAAAATTTGCTTCATGGTTAATGTTTAGGAGTACCGTAGATGTAATGATCATGTTGCTCTGCACTATCGGTTGGTAAGGTATCTAAAACTTCTTGAGGAATATCAGCAGTGAGTTCTTCGATAAATCGCGCGAAAGGTTTAGATTGTTCTTGCGATCGATTATGTTTGATTTTGGCTAACAATAAAAAGTCAAAAACTTCTTCTATTACCTCATCGGATACTGTTTCAATTTCATGAATTAGTTGTTCTTTAATGGTCATAATTTTACCTTTGTAAGTTCTTCAACTATAGCCTATATCAGTTATCAGTGATTAATTCAATTATAGTCCATCCCATAATCCCATCAATCACAGTTAAGACGATGGATGTTGCTGTTGTCGCAGCGTTTGTAAGTTTTCCCGAATCTTAACAGTAGCAGGATGATTCTCCCCTAAAGCTTGCTCGGCAATTGCTAAAGCTTGTAAATAGAGGGGGTTCAGCTTCCGCGTACCTTCCTTGAGATTGGTAGAGTTTTGCTAAATTATTAAGATTTTCAGTGATATTGGGATAGTTATCGCCTTCAAAAATTTCTGGACAGTATTTTTTTTGATTTGCCAGAAATTCCTGTGAGGTAACTTCAGTAAAATCTTGGTGGATAATATTGCGAAATTCTTTAGGATCTAGCATGGTTAATTTTCTCCTTCTATTTAATTAACTCTTCATACTCATCATGAGAACCAATCCAAAACCAGTAATAATCTTCACCTTTTTTCAATGCTAAAGCTCTATAATTCTCAGTTATTCGGACTGACCAGACATTTTTCCCTACTTTCTTGAAATGTAATGATCGATGGAAAACATTACTAATCCAGAGACGATAGGCTTTTTTGGCCTGTTGCTTAATGTAGGGAGATAAGTTGGCATAACATTGCCAAAAATCAGGAGTTGTTAAGGATTTCATCTAAAGGCTTAACTTGATTGTTACTGATATCATTGTTGACTTTTTGTAATAGTCGATCGAGTTTCCCTGATTCGAGATCGTTTTTTATCTGTTTGTCCCAACTATCATCAAGATAGTCTTGTAACCAAGCTGATAATTGATGGATTTCTTCGTCAGGCAACTGGAGAATCGCGGATTCAATATCTTTGAGTGTAGTCATGATTGTTTGGTTGATTGAAGGTGATTGTATTATTTTATATTGTTGTATTATCGGATGGGTTAATAACCCATCCTACGGAAGCGACTCTAAGTTTTCCCGAATCCTAACAGTAGTAGGATGATTCTCCCCTAAAGCTTGCTCGGCAATTGCTAAAGCTTGTAAATAGAGAGGTTCCGCTTCTAAGTATCTTCCTTGGTATTTGTACAGCTGTGCTAAATTGTTAAGGGAAGTTGCCAAATCGGGATGATTGTCTCTTAAGAGTCGTTTTCTCAAATCTAATGCTTCTAGAAGGAGAGGTTCCGCTTCTGTGTACCTGCCTTGGAAATAGTACAATTCTGCTAAATTGTTGAGGGAAGTTGCCACAAGGGGATGATTGTCTCTGAAGAGTCGTTTATACAAATCTAATGCTTCTAGATAGAGAGGTTCCGCTTCTGTGTACCTGCCTTGGTATTTGTACAGCTGTGCTAAATTGTTGAGGGAAGTTGCCACAAGGGGATGATTGTCTCTGAAGAGTCGTTTATACAAATCTAATGCTTCTAGATAGAGAGGTTCCGCTTCTGTGTACCTGCCTTGGGATTCGTACAATGATGCTAAATTGTTGAGGGATTGTGCCACAAGGGGATCATTGTCTCCTAAGAGTCGTTTTCTCAAATCTAATGCTTCTAGATAGAGAGGTTCTGCTTCTGTGTACCTGCCTTGGGATTTGTACAATCCTGCTAAATTGTTGAGGGAAGTTGCCACATGGGGATCATTGTCTCCTAAGAGTCGTTTTCTCAAATCTAATGCTTGTAAAAAGAGGGCTTCCGCTTCTGTGTACCTGCCTTGGGAACGGTACAATGCTGCTAAATTGTTGAGGGAAGTTGCCACATCGGGATGATTGTCTCCTAAGAGTCGTTTATGCAAATCTAATGCTTCTAGATAGAGAGGTTCCGCTTCTGTGTACCTGCCTTGGGATTGGTACAATCCTGCTAAATTGTTGAGGGAAGTTGCCACATCGGGATGATTGTCTCCTAAGCGAGATTGTACCGCTTCGAGACAATTATCAAAATATCTTTCTGCTGAGTTATACTGCCCTTGCCCCTTATAAAACCGTGCTACCCCAACAAATGCCGAAATTAAATAATCATCATCTAGCCATTCGATTAAGTTATCGGGGGCAATCTTGAGGTGTTCAATAGAAGGTTCAAAAATAGCAATATCTTCTAAAGTTGGTGTTTCAGGAATGATTTGAGAAATTTCAACCATTACCTTAACAAAGGCTCGTTTTAGTTGGTCTGCCTCGGTTTCTTGCTTAACCTTAACTAATGTTTGTGACATCTTCTTCTCCTTCTAATTTGCCTCTAAAAAATTCTCGAATTAAAGAATGTAAACGATAAGTCTGTAGATCAATATTTTGGCAGAGATGAAAACGGAGCAGTTTTGCCCTCGCCAATTCTAATTCATCAAGATCAAACTCGCCTTTTTCAGGATACGTTAAATAATATTTTTGCTCAACCCGTTCTGCTAACTCCCAAGGAATAGGTGCATTAGCAAACAAACTTAATAACTTGCCCAAATGTTGACTCAACTCGTCCAACAAATCCCAACTCAAATTAAAAGCAGATTCCACCCCTAACTTAGCCGTAGAAGTTCGAGTTTCTTTCTCTACATCTAGAGCCTTATGTTTGAGAGCTTGACGTTTTTTCGCTTTTTCCTGTAAACGGAACAATAAAGTAGATAAAGATAAGTCTGGAACCTCATTCAAATAACGCCCCACTAACTCTAATCCTAACGGCAAAAACTCTAACCAGCGACAAAGTGTTTCCGCGATTTCTGGCTCTTTACCGATGCGTTCCTTGCCAATAATAGATTCTAATAACTCTAACGCATTTTCCAAACTCAAAACTTCTAAAGGGATTGTTTGAATTGGAGAACCAAACTTTAACCGCGTAGTCATCAAGACCTTAAAACGTGAATCTTTCGGCGGTAGATAGGGTTCAATCATAGGATAATTGACCACATCATCCAAAATAATCAACACATTCCCTGATCGCCAATTACGCCAGCAAAAAGAAACCTGATCCTCAATTTTATCTATCCAATCAGGAATTTTAAGCTCGATTTTTGCCTTAGCAAAACTCACAATTTGAATAGCAATATTGACATCTCTAGCAAATAACCAACATAAGCCACCCTGATAATCTTCTTGATGCAAATCAGCATACTGAATCGCCAGTTCTGTCTTCCCGACACCTCCCATCCCTGCGATCGCAGAAATCGCCACCACCTTATTTTGCTGTAACTGGTTATGTAGGGTAAGAAGTTCATCTTCCCGACCCACAAACTTAGTCACACCACTACGGGGAATATTCTCAGGAATACCTACAGGTTGCAATGACTTCAATAAATCCTCTAAAGCTTCTCGCAAAACCTCTTGCAAAGTCTCCCGATTAACATCATTTAAGTGAATCCCAATATTGGCAATTCCACCCGTCACCAAAGTTTGAAACCCCTTTGCATCTCCTTTGTTAATCTGAACTAACCGACGATCATCTTGAATTGCCTCAGTTAATTGTGAATTAGCATCAATGTTGGTTTTGACCAACGCCACCAATCGAGCGAGATCCGCTTGGGGATTATCTTGCAGGATTTCCGCCGTCAATTGGCAAAGTTCAGAAATTAGGTCAGTCATTGACAATAAGCCTCGATTTAAGTTTTAGGTTGTTGACCTTGGTTAATGTGAATCTCTCCAATATAAGCAGTTCCCCCCTCAACCTTTGTCTGCCAACCCTTAGCATTATCAGAGATATTTTGAATCATACTACTGTTATCCTGAATTTTACCCGCTTGGATTGTCTGCGCTAAAACTTTTAACTCTTTCGCAAAAGCAGGATCTTCATCCAAAATCACATCCAAATTTTTAGTCAAGGTTTCAACGGCTGTACTATCACCCCTCTCAACCTTAGCTAATGCTTCATTAACTTTCTCCGATCTTCCTGTTAAGCGAGTTTTGATCTTTTCCCATAAAACAGGAATCTTAGCCAAAGCTTCAGCCGTAAAGCGTTTCGCTAAATCCCCCGTCCCAGACTTCACAAACTCTTGTACTGCTAAGGTGACAAGTAAACCTGCTGTTAATGGCTCAGTCATTTTTAAATTTTCCTCTAATAGTAATTCAAATTGGGTGTGAGACTCTCAACGTTTGGAGAAAAATAAAATCTCTAAATTTTAAATCTCTCCACTCTCATGGCTCTCTTGGATTTGGTGGGTAAAATGTATTCTAAGATACATTCCTCCTAGCGAGGGGGTGGAACGAAAGCTAAACCTACCAAACCCGGGGCGTAAACTCCGCATCATTTAAAATTATTACATTTTCCCCTGACTGCACCAACACAAACAAACCCTGACGACAACCATAACTCGCCACCTCATTGGGAACAATCATCGCTGCCACCGCTCCCAAAGCCTTTACATCTCGAAAACGAGGCATTAACCGCTTAAACTTAGCCAAACGTTGTAAATGCTCGTCCACATCCCTTTGAGTTAACTTACTTTTGACCTCCACTAAAATGGCATCGGTATCATTTACTACCAATAGATCAATCTCTAAACCCTCATTATCCCGTTTTACCGAAATGCCGGGGTGAAACTCATGCACATCAATACCCCGCTCCTGAAAAAGACGCACCACCGCAGGACGCACTTGCCACTCGACAAACTCTCCTAAACGATTGCCCAACTCCCCAATCTGCTTACTAACTCTGTTAATTTGCTTATCTGTTTCTTTTTGAGCTTGGGATAACTCTTGTTGGGAT
>NZ_JADBUZ010000101.1:0-33392 GCF_020245305.1 Microcystis sp. M20BS1
AATTCAGGGGATAAAGTCATCATATTGTCGATGATTTCAAACAGTTTAATTATCTGTTCCCTCTTAAACTCCTTTTCATATAATCCCC
Source organism: Microcystis sp. M20BS1 (assembly GCF_020245305.1). NCBI lineage: Bacteria > Bacillati > Cyanobacteriota > Cyanophyceae > Chroococcales > Microcystaceae > Microcystis > Microcystis sp. M20BS1. The sequence goes on from NZ_JADBUZ010000101.1 coordinate 89, forward strand.
TGATTAACCTCCACTTCCACTGTTCCCGTTCTGGCAGCTTCCCAGTAGTCGCTTTTGTTTTCAGGTGTGCCATGACTATTATAGCAAAGGGATTGCTGCTTGCTTCCAATTAGTCACTGATAACTGATAACTGATAACTGAATAGAGTTTGTCAGCGAAACGTTTTTTTGTCTTTGCTGAAGCGGTAATTCGTTTGAGTTCTTTTTCTAGGGATTCGGGAATTTGTGTCCAATCAATTAGTTGGTGAACTTCAGGAAAGAAGAAGTATAAAAACGCTTCAAAATACTCGGTTAATGCTTCTTTCCAGGGTTCATCATAATTGGCGGTTGGTTGTTTCATAGCAAGTCGCTACCAATTGGAAAGTTAGGCACTCATCTAAATCTATTATTCCCCATAAATATCATCAATGCTACTTGTCGTCACAAAACTTCCCATTAGAGCAACCTACATCTACATCTTTGTCCTGTAGGGGCGAAGCATTCGGATAAAAAATCTACGGTTTCACCGATAGGTTATTGCCCGAATGCTTCGCCCGTACTTTTTGCCGCAAACCCTAGATAGAGTCCTATAGCAGCGGGCAGAAGGCAGTATTTTCGCCGCTTTTGCCCCCTTTTAGAGAGATTCTTCGATCACGGAACCATCTTCTTGCACCCAGGCGAGATTTTTAATCATTCGATCACGGGCATAGGTGCGAATTTGTGCCTCGCTGCGACCACCTAAATCGATCGCCACTCTCAGATTCGGATCACTGGTGCGAAGGGAGCGAGCTTTACTAAAAGTCGCTATCTGGGCGTTATTACCCAAAGGGATAAGCAACCAGTCGAGGGGGGCAGCTTGAGTGGGTAAAGTCTGGCCTGATAATAAACTTTCGTGCAGTTCTTCGATATTCAGGGAAAAACCGATACCGGGAGCCGATTGACCCTGGGGATGAAAAACGCCCAATAATTGATCGTAGCGTCCGCCCTGGCCTAAAATACTGAGATTTTGCTGGTGATCACTAACCGCTTTAAAAACGATGCCGGTGTAGTAATCAAAGGTTTGAATGAGACTTAAATCGAGAATTAGGGGGAAAGGACTAGAGCGATCGGCATTAAGCAGCTCTACTAGGGATTTAAGGTTATTAACGGCTTTTTGGGCTGATTCTTCCTGGGCTAATAGGGCCACTTGTGCGAGGACATCGTGAGGATTACCGCGCAGGTGAAATAATTTTCGGGCTTGCTGCCGGAGGGTTTCGTTGGGATAGGGAAGATTTTCGAGGCTAACATAGTCCAGGAGGGCTAAACAGCGTTTCACCTGTTCGCGTAAGGGACCGGGAAAAGGGGAAAGTAGGGAACGAGTCAAACCCGCTTCTCCTAAAATAATCTGCCAGTTAGGGACGGCCAAACTATCGAAACAGTCAGCCAGGAGCAGTAAAATCTCGGCATCAGCTAGTAAACCGCCAGAAAAGAGCAGTTCTACCCCCGCTTGATAGAATTCCACTTGACGACCGTGATAACTGGCGCTAGGGCGACGAAAAACGTTAGCCCGATAACAGAGACGTTGGGGATAGGACTCCCCACTCATGCGGGTGACGGCACTACGGGCAATGGAAGCGGTTAATTCAGGGCGTAATCCCGATAGTCCTTGACTATCCCCGTGGAGTTGGATCACGGTGCTGGGATCGATCGTACCGCCTGCGGTGAGGGTATCGAGCCATTCAATGGTGGAGGTGACGATCCTTTGATAGCCCCAACGTTGAAAGACAGACTGAAGGCGATCGTTAATCCAGCCTTTTTGGGTAACTTCTAGGGGTAATAAATCCCTTGTCCCCGCCGGGGGTTGATGAATCATGGGAGTTTGCTAATCAAAATCGGTGGCACTGGTCAGTCCTATTTCTTTTTACCACCAAATCGAGACCAAAAACCGCCCTTGCGCTCTCCTTCCTCTTTTTGTTCTTTCTGGTCTGGCATTTCAATCTTAGAATTAACTACTTTATCTAGTTCCCGTTTGCACTTAATCACCGTCGCATCTTGGGGGCTGGTTTTCCAGGCCCGGTTGATATGAACCCGGGCCATGGACAGTTGATTTTGTCGCAGGTAGGCTAAACCGATCAGGGCGTGACAGATGCCATTATCCGGTTCTTGCCGCAGGGCATCGCGCAATTCTCGCAAAGCTTGGGCGGGGTTATTTTCGTCAAGAGAGGCTTGGGCGCGGCGAATATAGGCTTCTAGGGGCGATTCCTTGCCTTTAGTCTGGGCTGCTGTGGTGACAGCCGCGACCACTAACTCGGACTGGTTAGTATTGCCCTGGGAGATAAAGACTTTCGGGGTGGTTTTCCTGTTGCCCCTACCTTCGGTTAAGATCAGATAAACGAGATTGAGTTCACTGAGTTGGGCGATTTTCTGATAGGTATTTTCCAGGGCGGTATATTGATCGATCGCCAAAGATTGCAGGATTTTTTGATAGGCTAATTCGTAGTTAGCGCTAGATTGGGCTAGTTTTCTAGCTGGTTCACTACTGATGGTGATTTTACTCAAATCTCTCCCCATTGCCTTGCCCATTTGTGCTAAAACAAGGCGAAATTCTTCGCGAGATAGATCGTGGCTCAGATGTTCGTAGGCGGGGTTAACTAATTTTGAAAGTAACTGATGAGCCTGTTCTTTTTCATCGGGGGTGTAAGTGCGACAGGTATCAGGATGGAGTTTATAGGCGATTTTTAAGTAACGCTGGCGAATCTCCTCCTGTTCGGCATCGATCGAGACTCCTAAAATAGCGAAGTGATCGATTAAATCATATTGAAATAATCCCTGGGAAATTGGAAAAGTCATAGAGAGTATCCTAACTTTAATCAAAATGATAATCGCATTAAAACTGAAAGCTCCAAGAAGCCGCTTTTTGCAGAGCTTGGCTTAAGGGGGTGTGAATCTGTCCGTTAGTAGCCAGGATTCGCCCCGTTTCTATCAAAAAAGGACTCTCATCGTAGGCGCTAATTTTACCCCCAGCTTCTTCGATCAGAATAACTCCCGCGGCCAGATCCCAGGGATTAATTCCTCGTTCCCAATAACCATCTAAGCGCCCACAGGCCACATCGGTTAAGTCGTTGGCAGCGGAACCGCTGCGGCGTACCCCTTGGGTCAGATGGGTCAAATAACAGAATTCGGCATAATTATTATCGGGGGTTTGACAGCGATCGTAGGCAAAACCCGTCACCAGTAAACTTTTTTCTAGTTCACTGGTCCGGGAGACATGGATGGGACGACGGTTCAGGGTGGCCCCCAAACCCCGGGCTGCCCGAAATAGTTCCTTTCTAAAGGGGTTATAGATGACTCCTACTGCTGCTTTCCCTGCGATCAGTAGTCCGATAGAGACGACGGATACGGGATAACCGTGGGCATAGTTGGTGGTTCCGTCGAGAGGATCGATCGCCCAGAGATAGTCGCTATCGGTCCCTGGCAGTTTTCCCGATTCTTCCGCTAAAATCCCGTGTTTGGGAAAGTGACGGCCAATAATTTTGAGAATTTCTGTTTCCGCTCGACGATCTATTTCCGTCACTAAATCGCCCGATCGCCCTTTTTCTTCTATTGTCTCGATTTTACCCCAATTATCGAGGATAATTGTTCCCGCCGCTAGGGCGGCTTCGCTGGCAATGTCTAAGTATTTTTCTAATTGGCTGCTGGTATCTAGCACGATTAATCCCTAATCTATTCCTCATCTAAGGGTAAACCAAAACGCACTTTCCCACGAGCAAAAAAGCGACCGAATTGCAGTTCATAGACTTCATCTTCGTCTTGGGTGGCTACTTCCAGATCGCCACGGGCATAACTGACACAAAGTAAAGCATAACCTCTGGCTTTTAATTCCGGCGATAGTCCGATCGCTTCTGGTTGATGGATATCTCCTGATAATACCCTGACCGCGCAGCTGGTACAAGCTCCATTGCGACAGGAAAAGGGTAATTGATAGCCCTGTTTTTCCAGACTGTGGAGTATATAGTTATCCTCAGGAACGGTGGTGGTAATTTTTTCGCCCGTCTGACGATTGTTAACGGTGATTTGATGATATTTAGTCATAGTTTAGTTAGGCGGAAATTAAAGCTGTAATTCTAGATAGTTCTGAATTTAGGGGCTATTTTGGTCAGCCGTCTTGATTATATCATAAATCATTGCTCAAATAGTCATCATAATCTCTATAAATACTTCCTGACAAAGGGGGCGGTTTTCGGGGAATTTGCCTAAATCTAAGAATCTCCTACCATCATCTTTAATCCTCAAAAATCTACGCGCTTGAGATAGGCGAAAAATCAGCATCTTTTCTTAAATTACAATGAAATTGATTAATGTTAATAGTTCTCACAAAACGTTTAGGAGAGAGAGAATTATAAGGTTTCAGGCTGGGAATAGATTGACGCACGATTTATCTATTTGAAAAGATTGGTTACAATTTTGTAAATCTCTCCTAAGGATTTAGCCTGTCTCTTAATACTGCATTACTCAGTTATTATCAATTACAAGTCAGCATCAAATCAGGTTATGCTCGATGATCCGATGTATAGGAGAAACACTGTTTAGTTTTCCTTTCCCCTTGACAAAGTGACATTAATCAGCTACAATACGAGTCAAACCATTTGTTAAGAAATTATAATGTTAAAAATAGCTGCTAAAAGACTATTAAATTCTTGGGGTTTCGCTCTATATAAGACCAAGTATTTACCCTTTGGGTGTGATTATAAGGAAGATATTAATAGACTCTCTCCCAATTTAAAAGTAGAGATCATCTTTGATGTGGGAGCTAATTTAGGACAATCGGCACTTCACTATCGTCAAAAGTTTCCCCAAGCCAAGATATATTCTTTTGAACCAGTCACCAAAGCCTTCCAAAAACTACAAGCCGCTACCAGCAAAGATACTAACATTTTTTGCTATCAATTAGCTCTTACAGATCGAGATGGACAAGAAGAAATAGTTACCATAGGGACGAAAGGAACCAATTCTTTGAAAGCAAAACCTGATCCCTCTTTATCCCTACAAAATGATCAAACAGTGGAACTATTTACTTTAACAAAATTAGATAGCTTTCTCGAAAATAATCTGGTTAATGTTGAATACATAGACATTTTAAAAATAGACACAGAGGGTTTTGAAATTCCAGTTTTACAAGGAGCATTAAATACTTTAAAAGCGGGAAAAATTCGCTATATATTTGCCGAAACTACTCTCCGGAATAAGGATAAAGATCATACTAATTTTTTTGAATTGAAAAAGTTTTTAGAACCTTATAATTTTAATCCAATAGGTTTCTATGATTTAGTTCCGTATTGGGGTGGCGGTAATGCGATAGACTATCTAAATGTTTTATTTAAACGTTGGGATAATCAATCATCATTGAGGAAACTATTACTTAATCTCTTTTAATCTAACTGCACCGTCGATAATTGAGATTTCCTGGGAGCCAATTTGCATGATCGCATCTAATCCCTTGCCGATAATTTTAACTGCTGGGGGACGACTTTTCTGCACGGTCATCAGTAGAAAAAACTCCTCGCTACCCGTGGCTAAAATGCGCTCACCTGTATTAGTTTTCTCGACTTTTAAAGTCACGGGAGTGATAAAAGTTCCCTGCATATTTGCCCCATTTTGAGTGATAATAAAACTACCTAACAAAAGGAGATATTTTTATATTAAACAAGCAAGGGGAAATATCAGGTATTCCAGGAAGAATAATTTCCAAATAAATTGGTAGAATCGGCTGATTTCGCTTTTATCTTCTAAATTTACTCCGCGACTACGCCACCAAAGAAGAACAAGTAGGAGCAGATGGGCGACAATGGCCAGAGGAGAATTAATTCCCGTTATTCCCAAGAGACCGACGACAATCATACCTGCATAACACAGAGAAATTGTCAAGAGAGAAATTGTTAAGATTTTTTCTGGGCCGAGCAGCAGGGTAAAAGTGGTAATTTGGTAAATGCGATCGCCTTCTAGGTCAGGAACATCCTTGAAAATAGCGATCGCAACGGTGAAAACGAGAACAAAAGCGGTTAAAACCCAGACTGAGGGATAGATAGACTGATTTTGATTAATAACTGTGTTGTAGTGGCGAAAAAGACCTAAATTAACGATGACACCCCGGACGGTAAAAATACAGAAGGCTGCCCAGAGGGGAAAGCGTTTTAACCGCACTGGTGGCAAGGAATAGGCAGTGCCGATGAGTAAACTAATCCCCACGGTGATTGACAGCCAAAAACCACCGATAAAAGCCAGTATGATTGCTAAAATACCGCTAAAACCCACGATCAACCCGCCTGTTAACCGAGAAAATTCGCCCTTGGCTAGGGGAAGATGGGGTTTATTGATTTTATCGATGTCGATGTCTTCCAACTGATTTAAACCGACAATATAGACATTACCCGCAAGACAAGCAGTCCAAGTGAGCAATAAAACCGACCAATGGCTAAAAAAATCGCTAATATTGCCTAAAGCAATCAAATACAGACTTAAAACACTTAAAGAAGTGCCGATAATCGTATGGGGACGGGAAAATTTCCAGAGACTCCCTAACCGGTCGAGAAAGTTAGGCCGGGGATGGTTAACTGGAAGAAAAGGAGCTTGATTCATAAAAAAAAATCAATCCTAGGACAAGTAATCTGTTAAAATAATAATCCAGACTCAAACCCTGTGGAGAGGTGGCAGAGTGGTTGAATGCGGCAGACTCGAAATCTGCTTTAGGGTCACACCTAACGTGGGTTCAAATCCCACCCTCTCCGTTGAACTGATAACTTATAACTTAGTGCTGTCGTTAAGGAGCTTAAGGGATGTAGCGTTGTCCTGGGTGGTTTCCGCAAGAGCAAAAGCTTTTCTAATACCTCTTAGCTTATTCACTTTTTCATGGCCAGGGTCAAACCATCACCAATAGGAATAATACTGATATTGACCCGTTCATCCTGCTGAATTTTGGCATTAAGGGAACGGATAATTTTGGTGCGATTATCATTGCTATCGGCCGTCGCTACCCGTCCTGACCAAAAAACATTATCAATAGCGATAATTCCGCCGCTTCTGACCAATTGCAACGCCTGTTCGTAGTAGCAATCATAATTACTTTTATCGGCATCGATAAAGACAAAATCAAAACTATTACTTTCTCCCCCGGCGATTAATTGATCTAAAGTCTCCAGGGCCGGGGCAATTCTTAAATCGATTTTATCGGCGACACCGGCCTGCTGCCAATAACGGCGGGCTATACTGGTATATTCTTCCCTCAGATCACAGGCGATGAGCTTGCCTTGCGGGGGTAAAGCTAAGGCTACCACTAGCGCACTATAACCGGTAAAAACCCCTATTTCTAGGGCTTTTTTCGCCCCGATCGCCTGTACCAAAAAAGCCATAAACTGACCTTGTTCGGGGGCAATCTGCATGACTGCCAGGGGTTGAGAGGCAGTTTCTTGACGTAATTGAGCTAAAATCGGAGATTCTCGCAGACAGATAGATTGATAATAGGAATAAAATTGTCGATCGAGTCCAAGAGTTTGATTAGCCATAAAAAAATTCCTAGTGGATGGATTTATCGGGTAAAATTCTGGGTAATCTGAAGCTAGAGAGAGCGCATTGGTTGACCAAAAAGGAAGACTTGGCAGGAAGCAAATCATGATGAAACCCGACTGGGATCATTTCTTTAACGAAGATCTCGAACAGTTGTTAGAGAGTTTAGAAGACAAAGACACCGACGGTGACGAGACCCTAGACGAACTTAGCTTTTTATTTGAGCAGACTTCCCCGCCAGCGGCGAGGTATGGGGCTTCTCTTGACCAAACCCTGTCTTTCTTGCCCTTAGAACCGGAATTAGCAGAACTTTTTAGCGATAGCATCAATTGGGAAGAAACCGCCACTAATGATCTTCATTCTACCCGTGGGACTGCTGCCAAGTCAGAAGCCGAAGATTGGGATGATCTGGAATCGCTGCTGCTAGAAAATGCAACAGTCCAGGACTCAGAGGCAATTATAACCATCAGCAACCCGAATTTTTACGACAGCCTCGAAGACTTAGAAGCTTTTCTGGAAAAACCCACTCCACCAGCGCAATCGCCACTGCCGGACATCTTTGAATCCCTAGAGGTCTTCCTCTGGGAATCCACAGCAGGGGAGCCTCTGGCCGCGACAGAACCTCTCCAACGGTTAGAATCACTGGAAATTGCCACGGAAAGCTCCCCAGAGCCTGAATTCAAGGATTTAGAAAAACTCCTCGAAGAAACCAATCCACCGGTCGGGTTAAATAACCTGCGTCCCCTTGTTGGTAAAGCTTTTGAACAGACGATGCGGGTGCCGATCAAACAATTGGACAACCTCAGCAATCTGATCGGGGAACTGGTGGTTAAACGCAATCACCTTGAACAGGAACAGGATCGCCTGCGTCTCTTTTTAGATAATTTGCTAACCTGCGTCCAAAATCTCAGCGATGTGGGCGTTCGGATGCAGGATCTCTATGAAAGAAGCCTCCTAGAAGGGGCTTTACTGGCTAGTCGCAATGCTGGTGGTGCCATCGGTTACGATGGAGTTCAGGGAAAAAATCAGGGCAATTCGACTATGACTGGGGAACTAGATGCCCTAGAGATCGACCGTTTTACCGATTTCCACTTATTATCCCAAGAGATGATCGAATTGATCGTGCGAGTGCGAGAATCGGCCTCTGATCTTCAATTTGTCGTCGATGAAACCGATCAGGTGACGCGCAGTCTGCGACAGGCTACCACCCAACTACAGGAAGGGATGACCAAATCGCGCATGGTTCCCTTTAGTCAAACTGCCGATCATCTACCCCGGGCAATTCACGATATTTCCCTGAAACTGCACAAACAAGCCAAATTAAAAGTGGAAGGAGGGGGTGTTCTCATCGATCAGATGATCCTCGAAAATCTCAATAGTCCCATGATCCATCTGGTCAACAATGCGATCACCCACGGCATTGAATCACCCGAAGAACGCCTGGCCAAAGGCAAACCTGTCCACGGTACGATCTCGGTTCGGGCATTCCTACAGGGCAATCAAACCGTGATCACCGTTAGTGATGATGGGGCCGGTATTGATGTTAATCTGGTTAAACTTAAGGCGATCGAAAAAGGCCTGATCAGCGATCGGGAAGCTCAAAACCTCAGTACCCAAGAAGTCTATGAAATTCTTTTTCATCCCGGTTTTAGTACCAAAGATCAGGCCGATGATTTTGCCGGTCGTGGGGTGGGTTTAGATGTGGTGCGTACCAGTTTAATCGATGTGCGCGGGACGATTACTATTGACTCGGTACTGGGCCAAGGAACCACTTTTACCCTCCGTTTACCCCTAACCCTGAGTATCTGTAAGGCCCTCTGTTGTGTTAGTAATCATGCTCGCATCGGTTTCTCCATGGACGGAGTGGAAGATGTGAGGGATTTCCGGGCCAGGGATATCCAAATGGATCGGGAGGGACGGCGCTGCGTTTTCTGGCAAAACACTTTACTACCTTTCCAACCCTTGAGCGATTTGCTTTCCTACAATCGACAACTTAGTCGCGGTAGTTTTTACACCGGCAAACAGGGGGAAGACTCTTTTGCGATCGTGATCCTGCGCGGTGGTAATAATCTCCTCGCGGTACAGGTGGATCAAGTGATCGGGGAACAGGAGATCGTGATCAAACAGATTGAAGGACCGATTCCGAAAACGGCTGGGATTGCTGGGGCGACGGTTTTAGGCGATGGTACGGTGATGCCCGTCGGCGATGTGTTAGAGTTGATCGACATCGCCAGCGGTCGTCTGCGTATCGATAACGGTGGTCTTTGGCGCCAATCCGTACCGCCTGTAGATGTGGAAATTAGCCAAAAATCCGAGGCTATGGTTCTGATTGTCGATGATTCGATTACTGTTCGGGAATTGCTCTCTTTAAGCTTTAGTAAAACTGGTTATCGTGTGGAACAAGCTCGGGATGGTCAAGAAGCTTGGGAAAAATTACGCGGTGGTTTGCCCTGTGATATCGTTTTTTGTGATATCGAGATGCCCCGCATGAATGGCCTGGAATTACTGTCTAATTTGCAAAAATACCCCCGATTAGCGACGATTCCCGTGGCTTTGTTGACTTCCCGAGGCTCGGAACGTCATCGTCAGGTGGCGGCGAAATTAGGGGCCAGTGGTTATTTTACCAAGCCCTACACGGAAATAGATTTACTCTCGGCAGCTGAAAGAATGATTGCGGGGGAAGTATTACTAGCTAATAGTATTAAAGCGACCTCTAATCAGCTTTCATCCTCCGATACAACGATTATTGATAGTGATCCCGCTAATTTGTTAGCACAATCGAGTCCTCTCGTCTTGATTGTCGATGATTCGTTAATAGTGCGGGAAATGTTAGCGATTTCTTTGGTTAAAGCTGGTTATCGCATTGAACAGGCCCAGGACGGTTTAGAAGCATGGGAAAAATTACAGGCCGGATTAGCTTGTGATCTGATTCTCTGCGATATCGAAATGCCTCGCCTGAATGGGTTAGAATTACTCTCTCGTCTGCAAGAGGATGAACAACTTCAGGGGATACCAGTGGCGATAATTGCCTACCAAGGGACGCAAAAAATGCAGCATCTTGCCGCCGCTAAAGGGGCAAAAGGTTATTTTGTCAAGCCCTATATTGAGGATGTTTTACTTTCAGCAGCCCAACGTTTAATCGCTGGTGAGGTATTAATCCAGAAAGAAAGTTCCGTGGATTAGCTGAGGTTGAGTAGCTGGTTATAATCAAATTTAAAATGGATTTTAGGTTCGATCCCCCCTGCTCCCTAGGGTTGATTCATTTAAATTAAGTACAACTGATGCTAAATTCAGTTATTAAAAACTGATTATTTATTCTCCGTTTTGCCTGAGTGCCTCTCTTGATATGTAGTCCATACTCAACGGATTTAGTATGATAAGCATTTCAGGGCTCAGGAAGAAAGTATGGGGAAAATAGGCCAGCAATTCTAAATTTGCCCTGTAATAAGGCTTTTGGGAGTTAGTTCGCATAATACGGGGTAAAATTCAATGGGATGGCGAATTTCATTTCACGAGTCTTCGGGCTTTTGACGTGATAGTACACCCAAAGTTGCGCCAAAAATCCCCCTTTAAAATGTTCTTTAAATCCCTAAAAGGCTTGCTGTGTCTAAAACTGAGAATTGCTGAGGATTTTGCCGATAGCTTGCAGATGTTCTTGTAATTGCAGTTCTTCTTGAGCATTCATGATGCCTACATCTGGTATGGTTAGTTTAGGACTAATTATCCTCTATCTCCCTCTTCCTAGCCATCAGCATTTATACTCATTACATATCTGGGATGCTCCCCGTTGAACAAGCAATTTCCGATAGTGATAGGTCAAGAATCCCCCGTCACAGCGCAGCTTGACGGTGGGAGTATGTCAACTATTCTGATTGTTATTTGTGGGGCAACTGCCACAGGAAAATCCAGTTTAGCCCTACAATTGGCCGAAAAGTTTAATTCAGTAATTCTCAGTGCCGATTCCCGACAAATCTATCGAGAATTTAATATTGGTACTGCTAAACCTAGCTTAGAAGAATGTCAGCGGATTCCCCATTATCTAATTGATATTTGTGATCCTCAAGATAATTTTACCCTAGCACAGTACCAAGAACAGGCTGAGAATTTAATCAGCAATCTCCAATATTCTCCTCTGTTTTTGGTCGGTGGTACGGGACTTTATATCAAGTCCATTGTCAAAGGTTTAAAAATACCGAGGGTTTCTCCTCAAGCGGATTTGAGACGGCAATTACAAGCTTTAGGACAATCCTATCTTTATCAAATTCTAATGCAGGTAGATGAAGAGGCCGCTAAAAAAATTCATCCCCATGATCAGGTCAGGACTTTACGCGCTTTAGAGGTTTTTTATGTGACAGGAAAACCTATCTCTAGTCAGCAGGGAGAAAATCCCCCCACTTATCCAATTTTACAAATTGGTTTAGACTGTTCCCCAGAAAGTTTAGACAAGCGGATCACTGTTCGTACTCATCAAATGATCACAAGGGGATTAGTAGCAGAGGTGCAGAATTTGGGGGATAAATACGGTTGGGATTTGCCACTTTTGCAGACTTTGGGTTATGCAGAGATTAAGCAATATCTCCTCGGAGAAGTTTCTTTAGAACAGGCGATCGATCTAATTATCCTCCACACCCGTCAATTTGCCAAACGTCAGCGCACTTGGTTTCGTGCCGATGCTAATATTGTCTGGTTTCCCGTCGATAAAGAAAATTTATTGGAATTGGTGGAACGAAAAATTATTTTGTTTCTTGAGGGGTTGTCAAGGCCCGATATAAAAACACATCATCCTGATTAACGATTAACTGAAAGCTCTCATTTTGATTCAGTTTATTTAAGTGATCATCAATTAGTTCTGGTGAACTAGACCAACCGGGATGACGGCGATCAAGTAGAATATAATTAAATTGATTTAAATCTAGGGATTGGGAACCTTCGATCGCTAATTTGATCATTTTCCGATGGGTAAGATGGGGGGCAATTCTAGAAGTAGTCAAGACACTGTCACTGGTGGTAATTTGGGTAAGAGCTTTTTGGGTGGCGGACCAAGTATCGAGGGAATTTAAATACAGTGACCAAAAATAGCCGTATTTAGCTAGGGCAAAAAAGGCAATAATTGCCCAAGTAATTATCCATTTAGGTTTTTTTAACCAGTTACCATTATGGGCTAAAGTGGCGATAACCGCTAGAAATAAAAAGGGCAAAATTGGCAGGGAATATTGAGTGGTTAAGTTTTTTTGTGGGGCATGATCTGCTAATAAATTTAAAGCGATTGCGGGAATAGCGGCAATTATTGCGGTAGAATAGCGCCAAGATAAACCCCAAACTAAGGGAATAATTAATAGGATGAGGTATTCTAGATTATTGCCAGTAAAGATTTTTCCTAAGACAAGATCGGGTTTGAGGAAAAGATTAAAGATAATTGCTGGCAAACTATCTCCTAGATAACTATATCGAGAATCAGCCATTTCAATAACTGCCGATTTTCCTGTCAGGAGAGGGATTAATAATTTCGTGGTGATAATAAACCAAAGAATGCCGCTAATCATAGCAATTATTCCTGGGATTTTTTTCTTTTCCCAGAGAAGTAACCAGATACCCATTCCCAACAATGTTAAAGAGAGAATTGCTTTACAACCGAGAATAATAATAATTCCTAGACAAAATCCCCAGGGATTATTTAATCTTGCCGCTAAAACCGTCCAAAAAATGGCTGGCACTGCGATAACTTCTGGATGAAAATCAAAGAGATTAACGTTAAAAATCAGGGGATAGAGCAGATAAACTAAGGCTAATGTATAAGCTTGTTTTTCTTTTAATCCCGCTTGTATTGCCAATTGCCAGAGGGGAAAAACGGCAAGGGAAAGGGAAAAAGCTTGCAAGAAAAGCAGCCAATAAACGCTAGGATAAATTTTATAAAGTAAGGCTATAGGATAGAGAATAAAAGCGATATGATCGCCTAAGATATGGTAGCCAACAAAAGATATAATCGGTGGTTTAGCTTGAGAAATTAAGTAAACTCCCTGATCGAACCAACCAAGATCAAGAGCATTAGATTGAAATAAAATATGTCTGATAGCACTGCAAATAAACAGGATTATTGTAGCGCAACCAATTAACCAAAATAAATCATTCTTTTTGTGCATAATCGTTAAATTTTACTGGGATCTTTCGGGATTATTACGACAATACTGCCAAGTATCTCTAAAATAAGAAGCAACTTCAGTAAACCATGCTTTAAAAATATTTCTGTTCTCACCGGTGACGATAACCCCATTAATAAACTCTTGCCATTGGGGATCATTAGCGGGAAGAATAAAACCATAATAATCACAATTTAAAGGATTGGGGGGTATAAGTTGATAATCTTGTTCTAAGGATAAACCGAGAATGACAGCTTCTCCAATTAGCAGAATCCCATCACTAGCAAAAGCATCTATTCTATTCCTTCTTAAACTTTGAATACCTCGCAGTCTTCCCGTCACTCCTTGAAATTCTTGATAGGTAGCAAGAGGATATTTTTGTCTTAATAATTCTTGAGTGGTGGTATCTCGCAAAACTCCAATACTTATACCTTCTAAGGACGAAGAAAAGTTAAAATTATTCTGATTATCACTCCGAACTAAAAACTGAGTTCCCGTGACAAAAAAAGGACGAGAAAAACTGACACCATCAGGTATATTTTTTCTGATACTATTAGGACCACACTCAAAATCAACGGTTTTATTTTCCAATAACTGGAAGCGATTAAATAAAGTCGATTTATAAATTTTTACACTGATTATTTGGAGGTTTAATTTGTGCTTGAGTTCTTCTCTAAGCAATTGGATAAAATCTAAGCACAATCCCTGTAAATTATTATTACTATCTCGATAGCCAAACGGAATGGCATCTTCTCTCATCGCTACTTCTAATAATCCCGTGCGTTTAATTTTTTCTAGCACTGTTTCAGATTTAGCTGGGAGAGTAGCAAAAACATTAGATAAAATAACGAGAGTAAGAATGATTAATTTCATGGTTTTTGCCGAGATTATTTAAGATTTGTTATGGACTTAATCCCACTGATCTAAAATGTCTTTGAATAATAATTCATCTAACCATGTTTTTACTACCACTGTCAAAGGTAAAGCCAATAATAAACCTAAGATGCCAAACATTTGAGCGAAGAAAATTTGAGCGATTAGGGTAATTGCCGGTAGTAAAGATACCTGTTTAGCCATGACAGTGGGTGTCAGCCAATAACTTTCGACATTTTGGATAATAAAATAGAGAATCAGAATAGCGACAATTTTCCAAGGTGCATCGATAACAGCAATGAGGATCGGAAAAATCACACTAGCAGTCGGTCCGATATTAGGGATAAAATTGAGCAATCCTGCTAGGATAGCATGAACGAGAACTAGATTAATTTGTAGAACCAAAAGACCGAACCCACTTAATAATCCTACCATAGTTGAACTAATGGCAATTCCCAACAACCAATTACCTAAACCCGTTTCCGATAGGGTAAGAATTTCCTCAGCACGACGACGATAGAAGTTAGGAAATAATTTTAAGAAAGCTTGTCGATAGGGTTGGGGGTTGGCTAACATCATCATTGCTAACACCAGCACGAATAATAATTGCAAAATTGCCGCAACCGAGTTAGAAAAGAAAGTAAAAAAGTTACTAAAAACAAAAGTTCCTAAAGGTTGTAACTGCTGGACTAAATCAGTTAAATTAGGCAGGGATGGCAACCAATCAAATTGAAATTGTTGTCGCCATTGAATCGAGTTATTGCGGACTAAATTCCAAGCTTGCGGTAAAAGTTCAATTAATTTTTGAAACTGTTCGATAAAGGGGGGAACAATAATTATAAAAAATAAAATTGCAATTCCCAGACTCGTCAGCAGGGTAATTAAAATAGCCAAACCCCTTTTAATACCTAATCTCTGCAATCCTTTCACACATCTATTTAAGGCTACGGTAAACACGATCGCCATAAAAATCAATAATAACAGCTGTCGAATCTGCCACAATACATAAAGAGCCATTATTAAACAGATAAACCCCAACCACTGACCAAATTTCACGACCTTAATTTATCCTATCGGGACAAATTTTATCATACAGCAGTCCGCCGTCAGTGGTCAGGATTCAGGATTCAGTCTTCGGGAGATTATTTTTATTTATTCTCTCCATCTCCCCATTCCCCCATTCCCCCACTTCCCCACTTCCCACTTCCCCACCTCCCACTTCCCACTTCCCCTTTCAAATCAGCAACGCCTTGGCTTCTCTAGGATGATATTCTAGGAGTTAATCTTTATGTAAATCCGTTGTCACAGAGGGAGCTAACTCATGCAAGTAAATAATCTCGGCTTTATCGCTAGTATCCTATTCGTCCTAGTCCCCACCGTTTTCCTCTTGATTCTGTTTATCCAAACCAGAGAGGAAACCGAGGGTTAAATTCCTTCCCTATCCAGGGTAAGTGCATCTTAACAAGCCTTGACAAAATGAACTTTATGTGAGTTGCTTACCCAGAGAGCGATTCAGGCATCTTTGAGGAGAATTGGCCATCTCAATTGTTAGGCAAAAATCGACCCATTTGGTCGATTTCCTAACTATTTTGATTGACTGGTATCACTTGAAATGCCCATGCGGATCACAAAATTGGCCAATTGTCAATAGCGTTTGAGATGCTCTCACCCTGCTTCCCTATCCCTATTCTTCCTAAAAACCCCGGTGATTTCTGGAAGTCATGCGGGGTTTTTCCCTTGAATTAGGGGAAAATGCCAGTTTCGTCACCTGATCCTCAATCCGCTGAGTATAGGCTACTTATGAGGACAAGCACTTATGCAAGAGGCAAGAGGCAAAAGGGTGAATAAATAAAGTGATTTCTGATCAAGAAGATACCTGATAAGTAGTTGGAAAAAAGTAAAGTTAACTGTGGGGTAAGGAGTCGGTCGTCGGTCGTCAGTAAGAATTACGGCAATTTACATTTCTTAAGATAGACAACAGAATTTATGTCCGACTACTTAGTAACCATAATTGAGAAAGTTTGTGCCGCTTAAATAAAGAGGTTTTGATAACCAAATTAAAGCATATCTAAAGAGTTTTGAGTTAAAAGTTAAACTTCAGGTTTTCATTTAGAACCAATTCACTAATTAACTAATTTTTCCCAAAAAATTAGTTAACTCGCCATTATAACATATAAGTAGGTAGGCGTTAAAAGTTGTCATACACCCCCCTTATCAAGGGGGGCAGGGGGGATCGAACCTAAAATCCATTTTTAATTTAATTATAACCAGCTACTTAACTAATTTTCAAGAGTTCTATAATTCATAATTCCCACTCCCAACTCCGGCTCTCCCTTTTGCTGAAGAAAAACCCCACGGTTATAGAAATCTTGGCGGAAAAGTCTCTACAACCAGGTTTTTCTAGGAATATTAGGAAAGGAGATTGCCGCGACTACCGTTAGGAAGAATAGTTTCTTCAAGGGAAGCGGAAAGAAGATTATTTTCGGTTAAAATCGCCCCGATTAAATTAGCTCGTTTGAGATTAGCTCGTTTAAGATTGCTTCCCACTAAATAACTCAAGAGTAATCCCGCTTGGTGTAGATTAGCACCGGAAAGGTTAGCGGAGGCTAAATTAGCGCCGAGAAGATTACAACCGGTTAAGTTAGCTTGGCGAAAATTGGCTTTATTCGCGTCAGTTTTGCTTAAATCGGCACCGGTTAAGTTAGCTCCCTCAAAATCACTACAATTGAGGTTAGCTCCCGTCAGATTAGCTCCTTCCAGGTTAGCATAACGTAAATCCGCCCCCCGTAAATCCGCCCCGCGCAAATCGGCATAGCTGAGGTCGGCGTATTGAAGGTGGCAGTTTTCCAGATTAGCTTGATAGAGATAGGCTCGAATTAGGTTAGCCTCTTTTAAGTTAGCATGGCTAAGATTAGCAGAGCTAAGAATAGCACGAGTGAGAATAGCCCGTTTTAGGTTAGCTTTCTCCGCCATGGCATGGGTTAAAGTGGCTGAGGTGAGATTAGCCGCTTCCAGATTCGCCTTGAACAGTTGAGCAAAAAGTAGGCTACTGTGAATTAAACAGGCAGAACTTAAATCAGCCTTTTTCAGAACAGTATTACTCAAAATTGCGCCGCTTAGGTTACTTTGGTGCAAATTTGCCCCAGAAAGAGCGGCTTTAGTCAGGTTAGCATCGATAAGACAAGCTTTGCTTAAATTGACTTCTTCTAGGTCAGCAGCCTTGAAATTAGCGTTAATTAAACAAGCTTCGGTTAAATTGGCTTGTCTTAAGTAACTATGACTTAGGTTAATCTGGTTTAAACACTGTCTCTTTAAATTGACTCCGCTAAGTCTGACTTCCGCAAAGTTGCGTTCACCTCGATTATACAGTTCGATTAGATGCTCACGATCGATTAAGGCATTGCTACTCATAAAATAACTAAATTGTCCTGGAAGGTGATTTCCAGAGAATTGGTTGGGGAAAATTACTGATCATGAAGTCGATCTCTAAGATTAGTACAGGGAGCGACTGGGGATTTTTGCGAATAAATAGAAATTTTCAACCAATTATGGGCTTAAAATCCCTATTGGCAATTACTGAAGCGGGTAAATAACCACAAGAATCGGGGTTCAATACCAAAAACAACCTTTACCTAAACCCGCCACTTGTTACCAGCCAGGTCTAGGCATTAAATTAGAGAAGTCTTGTGCGTCAGTTTTTCTGACTGAATCTACTGCCTCGCCGATGTCTTGACTCGGTATCATACAGTTGAATTTGTTAGGTCTGCTTAGTCAGTCCAGTAGCCAACAGGCTAAAACTCTTAATCACCAGATTTCGGGGACTTTCTAGTTGAGCAATCATAAAACTTCGTGAAAGTCAATCCCTCTTAAGGATAAATCGCCCCATTCTCTTCCCTGAAGCCTTGGCTCAACCAGTTTATCAGTTTGTGGTCTGTTTTGGCAAGAGGCGTTAATGGCTTTTCAGTAATTCCCAAGGCAAACGGTAACACAGAATACAGAATCATTCTTACTCTTGCCCTTCAAAATCAAGTGAAGGGTTTGAATAGTGGGTTTCGGGGGAATGGAAGTCAAACAACTGAATTTTATGGGGATGCTGAACTATTTCCAGGTAGTTATCGCCGGGATAACTGACCCTCGAAATGCCAGCAATGCCAGCCGCTACAGTCTGAAAGACTCAATATTAGTGGCATTTGCCGAGTTTTTTCGCCAGAATGAATATTTCTAGAATATCAGCGTCAACTTAATATAAGTAGTCGTGCAAAATTAATTTCCTAGTCGAGACAGGAGACTCCGAGACGGGAGACGGGATACAGCTGTTAGGGATCGGATTTGAGTTTTCAGTTCACTGTTTACTCACAGCAGAAGTCTGACGGAGTAGTGGCTTAGATGTGTAATTAATTGTGCTTAGATAATTAGCGATCCTAAATCATTTTCAAAAAAGTGATAAGACAATATTGAATGTTTAACTATACCAAAGACAAAATGATTTTTATTTGGGGTTGTAGAAGGCAAATCCTGATTTTTTGCAGAGGAGGGGATCGAGGTTGTCGAGCTTGTCTTTGTAATGGTTATAGGCTGCTAAGACCTCCTCTTTGGTCGGCTCTAACACGCAGTCGAAGCGACGCAGCACGGTGAAAGGCAAGATGACATCTTAATATTTGCCGCGCTTAAAGGTATCGCGGATCAAATCCGCGATACTCCAAATAAAACTTACCTTGTCACCGAAGTTGTTCATCTGTTAAGACCGCAGTTTCCCCGCGACCAACCCCATTCTTCCACTCCCACGGAAATTTGCGAACCGGGACGGACATCTCCTTTCGATAAGTCTATCAGAGTGACACTGACTGCGGCGAATAAACTGCCCCGATAAATCGGCTGTCCTTTGTTGTTAGTATTTTTAAAACTAAGACTAGAAACTTGGGGAGGTTGACCGGAGCGTGTCCAGCGAATGCGCTCAAAACGTCCATTGATAAATTCTGCTGAATAGGACCAACCGTTATTCATGCGGCCTCGACAAAAAAGCTGTTGTGTGGCTACAGTAGCGGGAATATTGACAGATAAACTCAGAAGGCTGAATGTAGCGAGAGCGATCGGCAAAAATTTCATAAAAGTTGGCACTATAGGGTCAAATAATCCTATTATAAGTTTTTAGTTCGCAAATTTAACTATCGCGGCCGCGGTAAGTTCCGGTTTTTCGAGGTGGGGAACATGACCACAGCGAGGAATCCAGACCAGTTGATTATTGGGTAAGGCCTGCTGAAATATCTTCGCGTCTTTTGTGCCTAAAATTTGATCGTTTTCTCCCCAAATAATCAGCGTTTCTCGGTTTATTTGGCTTAATTTCGGCAAAAATGCCCCATAACCGCCACTTTTGGTAAAGGAGATTAAAGCCGCACTCCAGTGGGGACAATTCAGGTGCAGATTGGCACAGGTGCAAGCATCAACAGTGGCTAAAGTTGCATCAAAATAGGCAGTACGACTGATATTTTGACGCACGCGGGGATTGGCTAAAAAATTAGTTGCCCACTTATCGAGGGGAGAAAACATCAATTTACCCAAAACTGGGGGGTTAGCTAGTCCTGCGCTGTCAATCAGGACTAATTTTGCCACTATTTCCGGGTAGGAGAGGGCAAAATCTAGGGCCACTGCACCCCCCATGGAAGCACCGACTAAAATCATCGGTTTAGCGATCGCAGTTTGCCAGAAATGGTAAAGATGGCTTTTAATAGTTTTCGGAGATACTTGTAAATCTGGGTATCGCTCAGTAAAACCAAAGCCGAGCAGATCTATCGCCCAAGTTTCCCTATTTTGGGCGAGTAAGGGTAGTAAACGCCGAAATTCCAGCAGGGAACTATCAAAACCGTGTAGAAGGAGAAAAGGCGGTTGACCTTGCCCTTGTTGACTATAGGTAGTTAGAATCGATCGAGGATAGATGGGGCTATCGATGGCAATTTGTTGGATATTTTCGAGGAGAGCAAGGGAGGTATCTTCACTCAATCCCTCCCTAACAGTGGGTAGAAAGTTAGGATAATTCACGGATGAGGGCGAAAGTTTTCTAGATTTTCCGAGCATCGGTGCTGATTTTAAGCTGTTGACTATCTAAATTACTCGTTAGGACTGTCTATGAGCAGGAGAGCGAGGAGAGAGAGTTTCAGCATTTGTACTAAAATACTCAATAGGCAGTTTAAATGCAGTACAGCTTAACTGATAGCTAAAGGTTATTTTAATAGCTAATTTCGAGGGTGACAGCAGCGCGCAGGGTTTGTTCCCCTCCGATAACCGGGCTACTGGCAGCATCGGCACTCCGAAAAACCGCTTCTGAGCGGGCTATTGGTACGGGATTACTGGTATTACCCACTTGGATAGAAACCGTTTCTTTCGGCACTAAACCGAGGGCTTGTAACACGATTGTAGCCTGTTCTCTAGCTTGTTCCGTGGCTTTGATGAGAGCGGTTCTTTGGGCAGCTGCGATCGCTGACTCTCCAGCAGTAAAACTGACCCCATCGATGCGTGTTGCCCCGACTTTGACCGCTTCATCGATTAAAATACCCGCTTGGGCTATATCAATCTGAAAACTAATCAAATTAGCCCCGATATAACCGATTAAACGTCTTTGATTGTTGCTGAAGTCGTAATTGGGCTGTAAACTAATGCCGGTGGTTTCCAATTTTTCCACTTGACGGGAACGGAGAAATTTAACCACCGCATCGCTACGAGTGGCGGTTTCCCGCTGCACCTTACCCGCTTCTTTGCCTTGAACTTCTACCCCTAAGCGCACTATTGCTTGAGAAGTGGCGATATTTTCTATTCCTTCTCCCGTTACGGTAATTGTCCTCAATTCTCTTTCGTTTGCGTAACTAGGCATAACTAATCCGGTGTTGATGAGGATAAGGGACAGCAAAAAAGCCAAGCAAAATTTTCTGTAATTCATGAAAAATCCGTAGCGATCGATACTATATTTCGATTCTAGCCTTTATTTTGGGCAATTGAGTGGAAGATTATCCCTTTTCTGTCACTTTCGGAAAATCCCCGTTAACTCCAACTGCTGAAACTCTTACAGCCTTTCTCACAAATATGAAGTACAATGTTATCGATATCCTTTCCAAGAGAATTTACTGGAAATTCTGGCCAACTGGCGCAAGAGTTTGGAATTAAGAGATAATTTAAGTGCCGAAGAACAGGAGGACATTATGAACCTATCACCAGCTTATTTACAACAACGAGAAGAGTGGAAACAAGAAGGAAAGCAAGAAGGCACTTTAGAAGGACAACTATCCCTGATAAGCAGTCTTCTGGAAGGACGTTTTGGCAGCCTAGATACAGAATTATCTGGTCTGGTGGAACAGATTGCCCAACTTCCTATCTCGGAACGCACCGGGTTACTTCTTTCTCTGGCTAATTTATCTCGCTCAGAACTGTTAGAAAGATTCAGGGAAAATTAAACTTTCACTCCCCCTAAGCTAGGAAAAACTATCCCCAAGCATTAATAGAAAACGGGTTTCTCGGAGAAACCCGTTTTCTGTGCGTTACTCAACGGATTTAGTATGACAACTGATAAAAACCCCTCCAATTAATGAAGGGAAATTGTAGGATTTTATTGATGGTATTAGGAGACTTTTGTGGTTTCTTTTTCTGAAAAGACGGACAATAAAAGGAAAATACACACTTTTGTCTTTATAACTGTATTTTAAGCTACATTTTTATAAATATTTACATTCCTCTCCGTCAGGCTTCTTTGGCAACTTTAAGAGCGATCGCCTTCTATCTTTTAGTAGTCAATAATGCCGATGACAAGAGCTAAGTTAAGATTGAAGGGCATTCAGTTGTTAACTCATGTAATTCTTGAGTGGGGGTAAACGATGACGACACTACTTGTGCAAGCGACCTCGGCTCCTTTGATGATTGATCTTCCTTGGATTATGCCGATGACGGAGGAGCAGTTTTATGAATTTTGTTTAGCCAATCGAGATTTACGCATTGAACGCAGTGCTAGTGGAGAAGTGATCGTTATGCCTCCTGCTTTTTCAGATACGGGTAATCGCAATTTTAATATAGCTCTGCAACTGGGGAACTGGTCAGAACTAGATGGAACGGGGCTTGGGTTTGATTCTAGTGCGGGTTTTACGCTGCCCAATGGTGCGACTCGTTCACCCGATGCTGCTTGGATTAAATTAGAACGCTGGAATGCTTTAACAGAAAAACAAAAAGCCTCTTTTGCCCCCATCTGTCCCGATTTTGTCATTGAATTACGTTCTGCTAGTGATACAGTATCCAGTTTGCAGAAAAAGATGGAGGAATATATTGCCAATGGTACTTTATTGGGTTGGTTAATCGATCGCCAAAATCGCCAAGTCTATATTTATCGTCCCTATCGAGAACCGGAGATTTTAAATGCTCCTGAAACCATTAGTGGTGATCCAGAATTGCCGGGGTTTGTATTAGTAATGGCTAAGATTTGGTAAATGCGATCGCTGATGAAAGGTTCCGTCAATATAGAACAACTAAGCACGATTAACGCTGTTCTATATTGTTGCTCACGGGAATCCTCAACACTGATAGAACAGCGATAACTAATCATCCTGTTAAGATTGGGTCAGGGTAGCCAATTCTAAGGCTAAAGGATCAACCCGGCGTAAATTTGCCCCTAATGCTCTTAATTTACCCTCTAAATTATCGTAACCTCGATCGAGGTGATGGAGTCCCTGCACAATAGTAGTCCCCTGGGCTGCTAATCCTGCTACCACCAAAGCTGCCGAAGCGCGTAGATCCGTGGCCATCACCGGCGCCCCAGACAGGAAAGGCACACCGCGCACTAAAGCCACATTTCCTTTGACCTTGATATCTGCTCCCAGACGCTTTAATTCGGCCACATGACGCAGACGATTTTCAAAAACCGTCTCATTAACCACGCTACTGCCCTCGGCTAAAGTTAATAGAGCCATAAATTGGGCCTGCATATCCGTGGGAAACCCGGGATAGGGCAGGGTTTCCATATCGGTGGCTTTTAAGTCTCTAGGGATAATCCGGAGACGATTGGGACCATCTTCCACCACTTCCGGACCGATTTCGTGCAGTTTGGCAATTACCGAAGCTAAATGGCTAGGAATCACGGGATAAAGACTAATTTCCGAGCGGGTAATCGCCCCAGCTATCAGTAAAGTCCCGGCTTCAATGCGATCAGGAATGATACTGTAATCGGTACTGTGCAGACGGGAAACTCCCTCAATAACAATTGTATTGGTCCCAGCACCGCGAATTTTTGCCCCCATGGAAACACAAAAATTGGCTAAATCAATCACCTCTGGCTCCTGGGCCGCATTACCGAGAATGGTTTCCCCGAACGCTAAAGTCGCCGCCATCATTAAGGTTTCCGTCGCTCCCACACTGGGATAATCCAGATAAATATTCGCCCCTTTCAGACGACCATTACCCTTAACGCGGGCGTGTACCATGCCGCCATCGATTAATACATCTGCACCCATTGACTGTAGGCCTCTAACGTGCAAATCCACTGGTCTGGCCCCAATGGCGCAGCCGCCGGGGAGGGGAACTTTTGCTTCTCCTAAACGGGCTAAAATCGGTCCAATGGCAAAAAAACTGGCTCGCAACTGGGAGACGAGATCGTAGGGCGCTTGAGCTTGTTTGAGGTCTCTGCCATCAATCTCTAGTCTATCTCCGGTGTGACGGACTTGCACGCCCAAAGCCGAGAGAATTTGACTCATCCGCTCGATATCGGCTAGGGCAGGTACATTACTAATCTGGCACTCGTCGGAGCAGAGTAAAGCTCCCGCCATAATCACTAGAGCGGCATTTTTGGCACCACTGATTTTAACTTCACCCTTGAGAGAGTGACGACCTTGAATTTCTAAATAGGGATGCTCGATATCGATAGTCATAGGATCATTCATTTATCTTAGTTGGGAGTCTTGGCTAAGGCAAGCTTCGGTAAAATTAGACTGCATCTTATCAGATTTTTGAACGAATTATCGGTGATTCTACCTCGAAAAACGATTTTTGTCTTAATTATCTCAACTATCTTGACTTATGGATTGTCCGATAGTATAATAAGAGATCGTGAAAGAAAAATGCGGAACTGGCGGAATTGGTAGACGCGCTAGATTCAGGTTCTAGTGTCTGCAAAGACTTTCGGGTTCAAGTCCCGAGTTCCGCATTATCTCCCTCAAAACGTAGTTATTTAGGGCAGCCCTAGCGGGGTGAAAAATCCGATTGGCTATGATTAGCAGTGTTCAAAACCCTTTAATCAAGCAAATTCGCAAGCTACACCGCACTAGAGAGCGACAGGAGCAGAATTTGTCCTTAATTGAGGGAACCCACTTACTAGAGACGGCTTTAGCCCTGAATTGTTCCCTAGAGACGGTTTGTTATACTGAAAAGTGGCAGCAAAGACAGGGAGAATTAGCGGAGAAGCTTCAAAATCAGGCGAAACGAGTCGAGATAGTTTCCCCGGAAGTCCTCGCTTCCCTAGCGACAACGGTTAATCCCGATGGTGTGATTGCCACTATTGCCCGTGATCACCTTCATCCAGTCCCCCAAAATCCGCTACAATTGGGCTTAGTTTTGGAAAGATTGCAGGATCCGGGTAATCTCGGCACTATTATCCGCACTGCCGTGGCTACAGAGGTACAGGGTATCTGGTTAAGTCTCGATAGCGTCGAAATCGATAACCCCAAAGTGATCCGCAGTTCCGCCGGGGAATGGTTTCGATCGCCCCTGGTGGTAGAATCGGATTTATCGGCTTTAGTGAAAAAATATCAAGCACAGGGGGTAAAAGCGATCGCGACTTTACCCACAGCCACCAAAAGCCATTGGGAGATTGATTTTACCCGTCCGACTTTAATATTATTAGGCAATGAAGGAGCCGGTTTATCACCCCAATTAGCGACTTTAGCCGATGAAACGGTGAAAATTCCCCTCTTTGGTGGTGTGGAATCTTTAAATGTTGCGATCGCTACTGCTGTCATCCTCTACGAAGCTAGAAGACAATTATCGGTGAACAGTTAAAACCGACAGTTATATTGCTTCATTTTCATCGGATGATAATGCAAGCTTTTCAACGTTTACAGAACCTCCAGTAACTAACATTCCTATATCCCCGCATCGTACATCGGACTGTTTATTTGATGTTGCTGATACTAGATTAATAACGGATTTTATAAATGCCTCAAGACGTGGAAGTATAAAAAAAACAAAAATTGACAAACTGGCTAATGATAGCAAGGGAGATATAAAAATATCAATAATGTAGATAGAAGAAAAACTTGTTCCTATCAAAGGTAGCAACACAAAAGCTAAAAGACAATTCGTCAAGAAAACTCTTACCTGTTCAATGTCGTCTGCAACTTTTTTTTCTTCAATTTTGATAAAACGTACATCATCATCATTTTTAGTGTGGTGTTTGAAGTCCAGAGCTTGACTTTTCAGTCCTTGTACAATAAATCTAAATCCTAGTTTTTCTTGTGGTTTAATAACACCTATTCTAAACTTTTTCTCATGCTTGCCAAGACTGGTTTCGGTAAGTTCTTTAAGCTCCATTTCAGGTTCTATTTTTTGGGGACAGTAAAATACATCTAAGACTTCATCGATATTTGTGAATTCAAATCTTATTTCTTGATTTTTAATTTGTTGATTACCTGTATTCTCAATATCAAAAAGTGCATAAAACATATTTTGTGCTGGCTTTCCATTGTACAAGATACCAATTTTGTTCTCGATATCTTTTTCAATATTGCCAATAATTCCGCTTTTGACAAGCTTGCTATAAGAAATTTGCTTTCTTGGTTCACTTTTTTTCTTGAGTCGTTCAATAATAAAATTGGCAAGAAATCCAATTATTCCAGAAACAATTGCAATAATTATTCCATTCAATAATTCATTGGAAGTTGGAGAAGATTGGTTGCTTAAATTACTTGTTTGAGCAATTGCTTGTGAACTAGAAGCAAGAAGCAAAAATTGTGAACTAAGACTAGCAAAAATAGCAGATAAGAAAAAAATAATCGAGAACTTAACCACTCGATTCGCACTTATATCAGTTATCTTAATGGTGAGGTACGAAGTTTTCATTTTAGGTAGTCAGGAGTCGGTCGTCGATATCGAATCAGGTTACACTTCATCTTTATGAGAAACGCTGTAATAGACATCGGCCTAATATTGTATCACGACTGAAAATCTTTGGGAACCTCGAAAAATATAGTTGAGTAGATTGGATTAGCTACAGCGTAATCTTCCGTTAAAACTAAGATTAGCATCCGGGTAATCCCGCCTTAAACCTTCTAAATTGCTTATTTTTCGTTTCTAGTCTTGATAGAATTGCCGCGAATAGTGCAATTTGAGACAGTCAACCAATTTTTTACACTTCCGTTTTTTTGGCAGGTTTTGGCAGAATTTGCTCGGCTGTTAAGGTGACAATTTGGCCATCTTTGAAAATGCTGATAGACTCTCCTAAGAGGCGGTGTCTCTCAATTGCTTCTGCGATTGCGACTCTAACACCTGTATCGATTTTCTGATGCAGTTCCGTTAAGGTTGGTTCAGTCATTTTGGTTTCTGGTAATGATTCGGAAGGTGTCTGGGTTATAAATAATAGGAGGTTGATTAAATCCTAACGCAGCAACTAAGTGCGGTTCATCCCCAGAATTATCATAGATAATCCAAGTATCGCATAAAGGTAAATACAACTGCATGAGGTTATTACGTCCCCGCTCATAACGACGACGAACCACATCTTCAGGAATATTATGACCGCCACTGGCTACCCTTTTGTGAACTCTCTCTAAAGCTAATTGTGGACTTTGTAGCCAAAAATAAATAAGATTGAGCCTATAGCCAGAACTGCGACAGTCTCTCAAAAAACGGGCAAAATGTCGGGCTGCCAGGGTGCTTTCAAAGGCAAAATCTATTCCTTGGCACTTCAGTGTTATCAGTCTTTCTAACATCAACCGTCCTGCTTGGATAGCAACCGACTCAGGATTAAAAGGTGAGAGTCCGGCGGCAATTTCATCGGCGTTAACGTACTCGATAACGCCTAAAAAGTTGGGTAAAATTTTTTTAGCGACGGTGGTTTTCCCGGAACCATTGGGGCCAGCAATTAGATAAACATCAGACATGAGGGAAAAGCTCGTCCTCCAGATTATTTTGAGATAACCTCGAACTAAGTCGCTAGTTATAATTAAATTGAAGATAAATCCCCCCTTAATAAGGGGGGTTTTTGACAGTTTTTAACATCTAACTATTTAAGTATCAGTGGCTCTCAACTTTCCGTAAAAAAAGGTGAGATATCGATGGGGAACCAATCTCCGTCTAATACTTGTTCGAGGGTGAATATAGACTCTAGGGGAATTATATTTTTATCGACAATTCTCCCATCAATTAGGGTTTGTCTTGCGTCTGAATAGGCCTCCCCAAAGGAATTAATGGCATGATTTTTTAGCGTTGGGGTTTTGATCTTTTTTTTCAGTTGCACTCGAAAAGTGGCTATCTCTCCTAGCCAATGACGCGCATTTCGTTCTCTTTCCGTTGTCCAATAACTCAGTTTTAAAAGATGGATTAATAGTTGAGTTAATAAACTTTCGACAGCTTCGCGCTCGCTTTTTCCCATGCACTCTACTTCCTCGATCAGATTTTCCCAGTCCACCCTGTCAAACTCTTTTTGCTTTAAAAGTTCGGCGGTTTTTTCTGTCCAGAGAACAAAATCTTCCTCGTAGAGAACGGAGAGCAATAGCGGGGTTTGTGCGGTCATAATAGATTTCTGGGGTTGCTGATTTGTGATAGGAATCTTCTTGTGTGGGGTTTTTAAAACCTGGAGCCAAAGTAGCTTTTGCATAGAATGCACGGTTGGCAAGTAGATTGAGTCAGCAACACCGCAGAAAAATTAATTCTGACTCAAAAATAAACTGGGCAATCCGATAAGATTATCCTGCTTAAAAAAGATCGAATTTTGTTGTCGCAATTTACCGATTAATCTTGTTACTGTTACTCTGGTAGTGCCGATGGCGCTGGCAATTTGAGCGTGAGTTAGGGGATAGGGGAGATAATAGCCTTCTACACAGGGTTGACCGTATTCTTCCAATAATAGAACCAAGAACCCCATTAATCGATCGAGGGAGCGTTTTTGACCGAGAATACTCAACCAAAATAACTTACGCTGGTATTGATGGCGAAAAGTTTCCATAACAGCCGATCGCAATTGCGGCCATTGTTGTAGATCTTCCCAGTATAACCAGACTAATTCGGTCTCGTCTAGATGAGCTTGGGCTTGTAATTGAAAGGGAAATTGAGAAACAATCTCAAAAGGTTGACCTGCACCCACAAAACCGAGAAATACTTCCTCACTATCAGCAATAGGTAGTTGACGGGGAAATTTTTGGTCGATAACGTTAACTTGTGCCTTACCAACAATACGAATCGCCCCAGATTCGACAAAGTATAACAGTCCGGGGCGTGTGGCGACTTTTTCATCTTTGGCAAAGGTATGATTACGATAATGGGATTTTGCCCAGTTAAAGATTTCTGTTTCTTGACCGATTAAGGGTATAAAATCCGACGAAGGAACCGAAGAAGACATTAAAATTAATAACCCATTGGGGCGTTGAGGGAACTGTAAACTAATGTAACAAAAAATTGCTGCGATTGGGGGGGAGTCTTGTGGCCGCTCGATGCTTATTGGTCAATAATCCCTAAAAGTTGCGGAGATTGAGCAGATAGGAGAATTATTAAGTATTCTTAACAGAATACCCGCCCCAATGTTACAAAAGCGAGATAATCACCTTATCTCTTCTTAACTTTTTCTCGCTTTTCTGGGGACTATGGCATAAGATAGGATGCGTGACTATTAGTTTTCTATCTATGATATAGCGTTTCTCTTAAAGATGAAGTATAAAAAAATTTGGCATTATCTCTTGGCGACCGGCTACTGTTAACCGTTCCCTGTTCCCTAAAACCAGATACTTCATACCTCACTATTAAGATAACTGCCCATAGATGATAGTTGATAGATAATTTAAATTTATACTTTTCCTTAAAAACTTCGGTCAAACTTGTATGAATAGCATTAGACAAAAAGTGGAATCCCTCTTGAATCAATTACCAGATGATTGTTCAATTGAAGATATTCAGTATCATTTATACGTTCTGGAGAAGGTGCGTCAAAGTTTGAGCGCTGCTTCTCTAGAGAATACAATCCCCCAAGAAGAAGTTGAGGGTCTTTTAAACAAATGGCTGATCGAGTGAATTATCGCCTTGTCTGGTCGCCCAAAGCAATTGAAGACGTGGATGCGATCGCATCTTATATTAGTCGAGATTCCCCGTCCTACGCGGCGGCCGTCGTGCGTCGAATTCTTGATATAAGCTATTCTTTAGAAAATTGTCCCCTAGAAGCGAAAAAATGCGCCGAATTTAGCGATGATACCATCCGAGAAAAGTCTGCCTATGCCTACCGTCTGATCTATCAAATTCAAGGAGCAGTAGTTATTATAGCGGCGATCGTCCATAGTAAGCATTTCTTGGATTGATCGAGTCAGTGATCAGTGATCAGTGATCACTGATCAGTTATCAGTGGTCAGTTATCAGTGGTCAGATTTGAATTTTCAGTTCACAAGGGCTGAATCTAATACCAAATTTGTTAAGCTAAAAGCTTTAATTTACTCAGTTTCTAACCTTCTTTTTAGGTAGGAGAATTGCCAGATTCTTTCTGGGAGCCTATTGCCTGTTGCCTTCAGTTCACTGATTACTGATTACTGTTTACTGATCACTGAAAAGTCCCCCACCCGCCAATTTTGAGCCTAATTCCCGCTTAATCCGGTTGAGAATCGAGGTTTCATCGAGGGAATCGAGAATACTGGCTACCACTGCCTTCGGGCCATCGGGTCCCCAGGTGGCCCCATTAGCGAGATAGGTTTTCGTCACTTGGCCGATCGCATAACAGGATACACCGGCAACCCCCGCTTGAGTCAGGGCGATCGAAGTATAGGGAAGGAGAGAAATGCCGCCAGTGGCAGGAATCGAGAGGCCAAGCAGTCCTTTGAGGGAACTTAAGCCCAAAACCGCTAAAAATTCGCTGGCACTAATACCCCCCATATTGAGGG
The DNA here is from genome assembly GCF_020245305.1 of Microcystis sp. M20BS1. Classification (NCBI taxonomy): domain Bacteria; kingdom Bacillati; phylum Cyanobacteriota; class Cyanophyceae; order Chroococcales; family Microcystaceae; genus Microcystis; species Microcystis sp. M20BS1. Next base: position 30,713 of record NZ_JADBUZ010000101.1, read on the forward strand.
CAATTTTTTGTAAAAGAGCGATCGCCCCCCGACGAGTTAAATCGATGCCGTATAAGCGAGAAAGAGCGAGAATCATGGCCAGATCGATAACTGCCCCCGTAAACAGATCCAACACCGTCACCGGATTAAGAGCGATCGCCGATGCTTTGATCATCACTGCTTTTTGAATCAATTGATTAGCGCCGCGATCACGGATAGCCATTTTGCGGGCGACAATTTGCTCGTTTACCTCGTCCGCATACAGCATAGAATTGAGTGCTACGAGGGATTTACCCTCTCGCTCTAGAATTTCCAAAATTTTGATTTTCAGGGCTTCTATCTGGGGTTTTCCCCGAAATCGTTGCGTTTTAAGCCGCCCATCCTGCCCTTTAACCGTCTCCGCCAAGAGGGGAGAGGCCGCCACCATAACGATCTCATCGGGGGAGAGTAGTTCTTTCACCCGTTCTGAGGCGATTTTCTCATAGATAGCGAGGCGATCGACTTCCGGATACTGATCGATTTTATTAAAGACCAAAATCATCGGTTTTCCCGCTTCCCGCAACTTGGCCAGGGCGGAAAATTCCACTTTGGTCATATCACCAGAGATGATAAAAAGGATTAAATCCACCTGCTGCGCCACCTGACAGGCGAGAATTTCCCTCGTTTGCCCATCTACCTCATCAATACCGGGAGTATCAAGCAATTGCACCTGAGCATTACCCTGGCCGTTCAGGGTCAGACGCGCTAGATTGGGGAAAGTATCATCGCTGCTCAACTGCCAATTTACCCCTTTAATGGTGCGGGTAACTCCGTGTAGAGGACCGGTTGTAAAGATTTCTTGACCGACCAGAGCATTTAAAATCGAGGATTTTCCCCGGCCCACCAGACCAAAAGCGGCAATTTGAATCAGGGAGCGATCGAGTTTTTCCAGCAGGGCCACTAGGCGATCGATCTCCGCTTCTAGACCAATTTTCTCGATCGAGGTAAGATCCAGACGCTCAACAAGTTTGCCCAGAGAATTGCGTGCCTGATTATAGTTGAGTTCTTCTTGAATAGTGCCGACACCTCGAAGCGCTTGTTCTAGGTCTTCGGTATTCCAAGCTTGATCGAGGAACGGGTCAGAGGTCATTTCAGTTATCAGTTATCAGTTATCAGTTATCAGTTATCAGTTATCAGTTATCAGTTATCGGTTATCAGTTGTCAGTGATTAAGTGGGTGGGTGTTAAAAATTGTCAGATACCCCCCTTATTAAGGGGGGATTAAGGGGGGATCAAGGGGGGAACCATCTTCAATTTAATTATAACCAGCTACTTTATTAAGGATAATCAGGATGAGTGTCATCTACGACTTGGAACACATCACCACCTATCATTATCGTAAACCGGTAACTTTTGGGGAACATCGGGCGATTTTTTTGCCTAGTGCCGGTCACGGTGAAAGAATTATCAGTTATTCTGTAGAAGCGAATATTGCCGCCAAAACGCGCTGGACTATGGATACTCTATCTAACAATGTGGTAGGGATTGAATTTGCTGAACCAGCGTCAGAATTAATCGTTACCTGTCGATTACGGGCTGAACATTTTGGCTTAAAAGCGATCGCTGATTTTCCCCTCGCTCAACGGGCGATCGAAATTCCCATCCAGTACACCCCCGATGAATGGTTAGATCTAGTGGTGTTTATGCGTCCCCACGCTGAGGATGCCGACGGCAGCTTGGCAGCTTGGGCCAAAAGTTTTGTAGCGGGGGACCAAGATAATACCCTCGATGCCATGGCAAGAATGATGGCCGCTATCAAAGATAATTTTACCTACCAATCCAGGGAGAGTGAAGGAACTCAATCCCCCGGAGAAACCCTGCGGCTAAAGTCGGGAACTTGTCGCGATTATGCTTGGTTGATGATCGAAGCTTTGCGAAGATTGGGTTTAGCCTGTCGTTTTGTCAGTGGCTATCTCTACGATGCTGCCCTCGACGGTGGTGAAGTGGGGATGACTGGCTCTGGTGCTACCCATGCTTGGTTACAGGTTTATCTACCGGGGGCCGGTTGGCGTAATTATGATCCGACTAATCAAATTACCGCCGGCTTTGATTTAATTCGAGTGGCGATCGCTCGTCATCCCGGTCAAATCATACCTCTTTCCGGTTCTTGGTTTGGTGATGCCGATGACTTTTTGTCTATGGATGTTAAAGTGACCATTCGCAAGCTGGGGACGCTGCCGGATTTTGATCCGAGGGAATAGGTTGAATTATCGGGTTTTTCCTTGACTGGCGATTTTCCAACTAATCCTACTTGACCCAGGGTAAGCGCATCTTAACAATCCTTGACAAAAGGGACTTGATGTGAGTTACTTACCCAGAGAGCGATTCAGGCATATTTGATCAGAATTGGCTATCTCAATTGTTAAGCAAAAATCGACCAAATGGGTCGATTTCGTAGCTATTCTGATTGACTGGTAACACTTGAAATGCCCACGCGGATCACAAAATTGGCCAATTGTCAATAGCATTTGAGATGCTCTCACCCTGTACTACTACTGACTCATAGCTGTTATAATTAGATCAATGTCCCAGCCAGGGGAAAAACTATGACAACTCTCGACATTTTACCAGAAGTTACCTGTCCCCCCACGGATTTATGGAGTGATGAACCACCCTTGGAAAGTGATTTACACCTGCAACAAATCATAATTCTACTCAGTTGT
>NZ_JADBUZ010000102.1:0-4457 GCF_020245305.1 Microcystis sp. M20BS1
GGAAAATTTTCAGGACGGTTAGGAAAACCATCTCTTAACTGTCGTAAAACTGATATTAATGTTTGGTCTTGTAAAGAGTCAATTTCATCTATAAATAATACTATGGGACGATTGATAGCTTTTGCCCAAGCTGTTAAAAAATCGTTAATTCTATTTCCTGGTTCTTCCTGTTGCCATTGTTTAGCAGCTGGTTGCAATTCTTTAGGTAAACGGATATTTATTGTATTATACCATGCCCCTAAAATTGCCAATTCTGCGGCAGTAGGATCATGATTAAATGCACTTCCTACTTCCACTGATACCATGACTGCGGCATAATTTCTGGTATCGGTAAGTTGTTTTGCTAGGGATAACATAGCGGTGGTTTTCCCTGTTTGTCGTGGTGCATGAAGGACAAAATAACTTTCTTGTTCAATTAGCTCCTCTAAATCTGGTAATCGTACTGTGGGAGATAACATATAGTGGATATCGTCTTTACAGGGACCGGCAATATTAAACCAGCGAGTCATGGTATTTTGGCAGTGGGTGAACTCTTTAAGTTTACACTATCTATAATTATGTTGGTATCAAGCAAGATTTTCACAGGTTATGTTTCTCCTTTAAATATTCCCATTTAGCTTGATCTGGATCAAAATCAGGAGGTGCAGGTTGGGTTTTCTCAAACCAGTTTTGCAAAACCTTGATTTTAGTTGGTCTTTTTGGTGTTTCTGGTACTGATTCAGTGGTTAGGGTTGTGGTATGATCAAGGGTATCTGTAGCTGCCCAAACTACAATTTCCCCTTTTCTGGGGGGTAAATTCAGGGGTTCGGTAATTACTAAGTTACCAGATTGATCAATTTTTCCTTTGAGTTTGTATGCTTGCATGATGTTTTTCATGAGACTCTGTTTTTATATTATTATCTCAAATTGACTGAATTGGAGGTTATTAACTGAATGTACACCTTAAAAATTAGTAGAGTTGGAAATTCCTTGGCTATAACATTACCTCAAGAAGCTCTGGAAAAACTTAAAGTTCAAGAAGGAGACAGTGTATTTGTCACTGAAACACCAACAGGTATTATTATAACTGCTGGTAATCCTGATTTTGAAAAAGCAATGGAGGCTTACAGAAAAGTCAGCACAAAATACAGAAATGCACTTCATGAGTTAGGGAAATGAATGGAATTTTCTGGTTAAATGAAATAATTGTTAAAGCTATACATGAAGACCAATTAATACAGCATGGTGGTCTTGCAGGTGTGCGAGATAACAATTTGTTTTTAGCTAGTTTAGATAGACCGAAAAATTTACTTGCTTATGGTGAACCTACACCCAGTATATTTGATTTAGCTGCGGCTTATGGTTATGGATTTGCTAAAAATCATGCTTTTATAGATGGTAATAAACGGGTAGCTTTCGTAGTAATGGCTATCTTTCTGGAATTAAATGGATATTCGTTAGATGTTCCAGAACCCGAAGTTGTTTTAATAATGGAACGACTAGCAAACGGTCAAGAAAGTCAAGAAACTATATCAGAATGGCTGCGAGAAAATTCTATTAAATATTAAAGGTTATCTGTGGCTGCCCAAACTACAATTTTCACGTTTCTGGGGGGTAAATTCAGGGGTTTGGTAATCACTAAGTTACCAGATTGATCAATTTTTCCTTTGAGTTTGTATGCTTGCATGATATTTTTTTAGGACTTACGCAAAAGGGAACGAAAGTAGGGGTAATTCATGAATTACCCCTACGCAAGAATAAGGTTTTCAGTCACATCTTGCGTAAGTCCTAAATATAAAATGGTGATTTTTCCGCTCTTTCGCATCAAGACTTGTGGAGTGTAACCTATGTTAGGATGTCTCTAGTATATTTCTTAAAAATTAATCTACAGGAATATCACTATGAGCTTACAGCGAGAGGTAGAATTAAAATCAGATGCAGGAATGGACTACAGCAAACTCCGTGACTTACTCAAAGCTGGGAAATGGAAAGAAGCGGATGAGGAAACAGCAAGGGTAATGTTAGCGGTTGCAAACCTCGAAGAAGAAAGTTGGTTAGATAATGAACACATTGATAATTTTCCCTGTGCAGACCTCCGCACCATTGACCAATTGTGGGTAAAATACAGTAATGGTAGATTTGGGTTTTCTGTTCAGAAACGCATTTATCAGGGTTTAGGGGGAACGAGAGAATATAACCGAGAAATCTGGGAAAAGTTCGGGGACAAGGTAGGATGGAGAGAAGGAGGAAGCTGGTTGTCTTACATTGATATTACTTTTGAGATGAAAGCACCTAAAGGCCAACTCCCATGTGATTGTTGGGGTTTTTGGTTTTTTAGGAATGATTTTTCGTTTGGGTCTTCTCTCGCGTCGAGACTTGTAGATTGTAACCTGTAAAGGTTACAAGAAAATATTAAGTTTGTAGGGTGCGTTAGGAACGCAAAAAGATTATAAAATATACAAATAAATTAAATACGCGACGTAACGCACCATTATTATTAAATGAGATTTTTAAAAACATAATAAAATAAATTATTTAGTAAATATGAGGTGCGTTACGCTGTCGCTAACACACCCTACAAATTATCTATTACATCAGAAGATTAATAACAGAAGTCGGGGATCTAAATTTTATCAGAATCAGATATAATCAAATTGGGTAAATAACCAAAATAATCTATGAATACGTTAGAACTTCGTGAACAAATCCAAAAATATGTTGAACAACTGTCACCAGAAAAATTACTCGTAGCAGTTGATTTTTTAGCATATTTGGCAACAAGAGAAGATGATGCTACTCAAGAGTTATTAGAGATTGTAGGATTTAAAGAAAATTTTGATCATGCTAGAGAAAATGTAAAACAAGGAAAGGTGATTACTGTTGACAAACTTAAACGAAAATATTAATTATACTGTTGTTATTAGTATTGATGCAGGGGAGTTTTTTGAATCTGCTTCTGCTACTTTACAAAAAAAGTTAGATAGATGTTTTGAACGTTTAAAAATTAATCCTCGTAATCATCCTAATATAAAATCTCTCAAAGGTGAGTTATCAGGTTATTATCGTTATCGAGTAGGTGACTATAGAGTTATTTATGAAATTAATGATGATTTAAAACTGGTAACGATAATTTTTATCGCCCATAGAAGTAAAGTTTATGAATAGCTGAAATAAAAATTAAGCAGCCAATCCTGTAGGGTGTGTTAATTAAATGCAACGTACCTTATAAATTCACCGTTAAATATCTTTGAAAAAAGCATTGTTTCCAAAAATACTTCATTTAAAACACTCAAGCTCTAATCACAGTAATTCTATATTGATTTTCCGTCACCACAACTTCAGTTGATAACCTTTCTTCCATAGGTAAAGCATTTTTCCGCCTATCAAAGATAAATAACCAACCAAAATCTAAACCCAAACGCCCTAAATAAGATTCTAATTGTTCAATTCCGTCAGCTTGCGGATCGCGTTTTTTATCCCGCCATACTTTTAATTCAATCCCTAAAGTTACATCTTTATACTGTAAACATAAATCCATTCTGTCGCTACCAATGGCATATTCCCTTTCTAAAACTCCCCCACCATTAATCACACGATGTAAAAAAGCCATTAATACAATATGCGGTGCGATTTCATGATAGCCAGTGCTACCTAATAACGGTTCTCCGTGCTGTCGCCAAAATTTGAGAAATGCTGTTAATAAAGCATCTAGATTTAACTCCCCTTCTGGTGTTAACCAAGTCGGTGCAATCATTGGTAAAGATGCCATTGGTGTGACTGTTAATACTCTGGGTAACACTTCCCGATAAATGGGATTAGCAATAGTTAAACCTCCGTAGGGGTGCATTTTACATAATCCCAAATCAATGACAAATTGAATATCATCATTAGGTATATTCCCTAATTCTAAACCGGCTAACATCGGTTCAATAATGGCTTTAATTCTTGGTTCTCTTAAACGTTCTGCTAAACTATCTAAGTGAGTATCCTGACGAGCAATTAATATTTCTTTGGCTGTTAAAATGTGTTCTTTAGTAATATTAATACTTCTATCTTTCACCATTTTTTCGACAATTTCTTTAGCTAAAGCATTCACTAACCAAGGTTGTCCTTGTGTTAAATCAAACGCTGTTTCTATTGCTTCTGGTGTGAAAAGTTGTCCAGTTGCTGCTGTATGTTGTTGATATAATTCTCCTACTTCTGCAAGATTAAAATTTCGCATGGTCAGAGAAGCAACTTTTATATTAAAAGGACTGGATGTATTTAATCTATCACTACCACCAGATGCTACTTTATAATCTCTCACATCTCGTAAACCAATTAATCCTACTGACGAGGGAAAATTTTCAGGACGGTTAGGAAAACCATCTCTTAACTGTCGTAAAACTGATATTAATGTTTGGTCTTGTAAAGAGTCAATTTCATCTATAAATAATACTATGGGACGATTGATAGCTTTTGCCCAAGCTGTTAAAAAA
>NZ_JADBUZ010000103.1:0-48870 GCF_020245305.1 Microcystis sp. M20BS1
AGAGGGGATTAAACGAGCATACCAATGGACTGTTAAGACAATTTTTCCCCAAGGGAACGAATTTTAAAATCGTTAAGCCAGAGGAGGTGGAAAGAGCCGTAAACTTGATTAACAATCGTCCTCGAAAATGTCTTGACTATCAGACCCCCAATGAGGTATTCTATAAAGGTAGATCAGACAGTGATGCAATTCAGACTTGAATTAGCCAAGTAAAATTACCAATCGTCAATCAAAATCATCAGCGTCAGCGAGACTACAGGAGTTATTATAACGAAGAAACTAAAAATATTATTAGTGAACATCTAAAGGAAGATATAGAACTGTTTGGATACTCTTTTTAGTAAAAGATAGCTTTAGATACTTATGCAACTTACGGCCTCCCTTGTCCTTTACAAAAATGACCCAGAGATAGTTACTCAAGCAATTAAATCTCTGTTCAGCACACCCATAGAAATTAATTTATCAGTAGTAGATAACTCTCCTACTGATGAACTAAAAAAAATCTTTGATGATTTTCAGGAATACGATATAGATTATTACTTCAATAATGGTAATAACGTTGGTTTTGGTCAAGCACATAACCTAGCTATTACTAGAGCTAAAAAATATGATTATCATTTAGTTATCAATCCAGATGTCTATTTTGATAATAATGTGATCACTGAACTTATTCACTACCTCGATAAACATCAAGAGGTGGGATTGATTACTCCAAAAATATCTTACCCGAGCGGGGACATCCAATACCTTTGCAAGCGTCAACCTACGGTTTTGACTTTATTTATTAGACGTTTTATTCCTAAAAAAATGCAGTTTCTTTTCAAAAAGAGATTAGACTGGTATGAAATGCGAGATATCAGCTATAACCAGATAATAGAAGTACCGATTATTAGTGGTTGTTTTATGCTATTTAACAGAAAATATTTAGATGATATTGGCTACTTTGATAAAAATATGTTCATGTATTTTGAAGATTATGATTTGACCCTTAGAATGTCTAAAAAATACAAAACCATACTTTACCCCCATGTAAATATTTATCATCATTGGGCAAGAGGAGCGCACAACTCTACTAAACTGGCAATAGTTTTTGCTCAATCGGCTGTGTATTTTTTCAATAAACATGGTTGGAAACTTTACTAAACTTAATTGAATAATTAATAATGAAAAACGTTTTAGTTACAGGTTCTACCGGCTTTATTGGCAGCCACTTACTGCCAACTTTACATCAACATAACTGCCAGATAACAGCTGCAATTCGCCAGAAATTTGAGTTTCCTGCATCCCTGTCAATTAAGGCTATTCAGGTGGGTGAAATTGATGATATGACCGATTGGCAAGAAGCATTGCTAGGCATTGATACCGTTATTCATCTAGCAGGACGCGCTCATATACTTCATGAGACTATATCCAATCCAGAAGCAGCATTTATAAAAGTTAACACTAAGGGGACTATTAACCTAGTGAAGCAGTCGCTAAAAGCGGGAGTTAAGCACTTTATTTTTGTCAGTTCTATTCATGCTATGGCTGCCGAAAGTGATAATATTCTTAACGAAAATTCTCCCTGTCACCCCGATAGTCCCTATGGTCGTAGTAAACTGCAAGCAGAACAAGCTTTAATTCAACTAGCAAAAGATAGTGACATGACTTGGACGATCCTTCGTCCTACTCTAGTTTACGGACTAGGCAATCGTGCTAATATGGAGCGCTTGATGAAACTAATTAAACGGGGATTACCTTTACCTTTTGGTGCGATCAAAAATCGTCGTAGTTTTGTCTTTGTGGGTAACTTAGTTGCTGCCATTATTACCTGTTTAGATCATCCTAATGCCGCTAATCAGATTTTTTTAATTAGCGATAACCAAGCTGTTTCTACTCCCCAATTAATTCGACTCATTGCTCAACAAATTCAACAACCCTGTCAATTGCTGCCCGTCCCCACTACCTTACTTAGATTCTTAGGTTATCTGGGTGATAGGGTAGAATCTATAACAGGGAAAAACCTCCCTTTTAATACCTATAATATCGATCGCTTGCTTGGTTCTCTTGCCGTTGACTCTAGCTATATTCAAAAAACCCTGAATTGGCAACCTCCCTTTACTTTAGAGCAAGGATTAGCCCAAACAATTCAGCCAGAAAATTAGTGATCAGCTTGTCAAAAAGACTTCATAATTCAAGTTCCGCTTTGACAAAATCGGCAGTTTTATGGAGAGAAAACCCTACTTTAGCGGCTATCATCTGCATAGCGCGATTATCCCTTAAAATTTCCCCTTCGATTCCCTCTAATCCTTCCTTTTTGCCAATAGTGACTAAACGCTGTAGTAATTCTGTACCAATTCCTTGACCTTGATAGTCATCCCTAACTAATAGGTCAAATTCCGCCACATTAACGCCATGCAGTTTATTTAAGCGTCCTATAGCGATAATTTCTAGCTCTTCCGTCTGATCTTTATTAATCTCTACCACTAAGCTCATTACTCGATCGTAGTCGATAAAACAAATGCGCGTAAGACGATCATAAGCGGTTTGGCGATCGAGATTGACAAGGTGAAAATAACGATAATAAATAGTTTCTTCCGAGAGATAATGGTGAAATTGTCGCACTAAAGGCTCATCCGCTGCCCGAATCGGACGAATTAGCACCTTTAAGCCTCTTTTCGTCGTCCAAAGCCCTATATAATGTTCGGGATAGGGACGAATCGCCGGATGAGATAACTTTTCTGGGGTAGTAGTTGGAGGATGAAGAAGGATAGAGGCGGAAAGGGCGATTAATTGCTCTGAATCGGCAAAAAAGGGATTAATATCGATAGTTTTAATGCGAGGTTGTTCACTAACCAGGTGACTAAATCTAACGATTATTTGCTCCAAATTCGCTAAATTAAGCGATTTAAGCCCATTTGTCCCGTTAAAAGCCCGATAAATCTTGGTTTTTTCTAAAAGTCGGCGAGCGAGATTAGTATTTAAAGGAGGTAGAGCGGTGGCGTAATCTTGAAAAATATCGACTAAACGGCCACCAGTACCGAAAATTATCACCGGTCCGCACTGATCATCGTAATTAGAGCCGATAATTAACTCATATCCTCGATCGATTTCTAACATCGGTTGAATAATCACCCCGAGAAAATGCTCCCCACCTACTTGTGCGCTAACATTAGCTTTGATCACCTGATACGCTTGCACCACTGCCCTAGGGGAAAAAAGCGGCAATTGTACCCCACCCACCGCGCTTTTATGGATAATCGTCCTCGAATGCAGTTTCATCACCACGGGATAACCGAGAGATTCAGCGAGATTAACTGCTTCTGCGGCACTTTCGGCGACTTTAGTGACAATAACAGGGATTCCATAAGCTTTCAGTATATCTAAAGACTCTAGCTCACTGAGAATTGTTCTATCCCCTGCTTGCTCAATAATCTGGCTCACTAAAACTCGATCGGAGCCATTTTCCTGAGAATTGGTTAAAATTGGCGTTTGATAAAGACCGCGCAGATTCTCTTCATATTTCCAGAGCAAATTAAACACCCGGGCTGCCGAATCGGGATAGCGATAGGTGGGGATACCCTGCTGATTTAATAACGCTACTCCCTCTGCAATGCCCTCTCCCCCCATCAAACTTGCTAAAATAGGTTTTTTGCTGTTTTGAGCAATTAAAGCGATTCTACGGGCAATTTCTCGCAGATCGGTGTTAAAGCGAGGCGAGAGAATCATCAACACCGCGTCGGTATGTGCATCCGCTAAAGCGATCTCTAGGGCGCGAGCGTAGCTATCGGGATCGCTGCTGCGACGCAGATCGATGGGATTTTGGGGGACGATATCCGCGGGAACAAGAGGCGCTAGTTTTCCGATCGTTGCGGGGGTAAGGGTTGCCAGTTGTCCATCTTCCGCCAGTAAAGCCGAGGCCGCTAAAAGAGCGGGAGCCACACCATTGCTGATGATTGTCAAGCGTTTTCCCCGGGGAAATCGGGGAATTTTCGCTAAAACTTGCGTGATATTCAAGAGATCGGCCAGTCTTTGTACTTCCACGATGCCACAGCGAGCAAAGGCAGCGGAGAGAGTTAGCTGATCGCTGGTTAATTTGCCAGCATGGGAAAGAGAAGTGGGGTCAAAGTCGGTACTGTGGCGACTAATGGCGATAATTGGTTTATTTAGGGCAACTTCTCGGGCTGAGGACAGAAAAGAGCGGGCATTATTTAGGGATTCCAAGTAGATAACGATGCTTTTGGTTTGGGGATCGTCTCCCAAATAATAGAGTAATTCGCCCCAATCCACATCTAAAAGGACTCCGAGGGAGATAAAGTGACTAAAACCGACATTTTCGCTTAAACTCCAATCAAGCACGGAAGCAGCGATCGCACCACTTTGACTAATCAGGGCAATTGAACCGGGTTTCGGCAGGATGGGGGAAAAGGTGGCGTTAAGATTTTGGCTTATATTGCAGATTCCTGAGCTATGGGGACCGATGATGCGTAATTTTTGACCAGCGATCGCTTTAATTTCCCTAAGTAAATTTTCCCCCATCTGGCCGGTTTCCCGAAAACCCGTGGAGAGAATCAGGGCGCATTTAACCTTTTTTTCGACAGATTGGGCGATAATAGCGGGAATTTCGGGGGCAGGGGCGGTGATAATTACCAGATCGATCGCCGCCTGGATATCCTCTAAACTGCTATAGGTGGGAAGATCGAGCCAGTTTTCGGGGTGAGGATTAACTAGATAAAGGCGGTGCTGACCGGGATTATGATGGAGATTATGTAAAAGAGTGCGATCAAGTTGGGGATTTTGGCGATTAAATCCCACCACAGCGATGTTTTTTGGCTCAAAAAAGGCTCTTATGGTTTGATGTTCGCCACCACGAGGCTCTAAGATGGGATTTAACATAAGTAAGCTAGGAGGCATTTAAACTGGGTATTGTTAAGTGAGCTAAAAAAGCGGCTAACCCTTACTTTTCCAGTGTTCTGTGGCGTTCCCCGATCGACCTAGACCAATTCTAGCTGTTTAATCAGGGTTCGATCGGTGTAATTAATTTTGTCTAGGCAGCGATCGGCAATAAAACAGCCCTAGCCGATGAACATTTTCCCCAAGAGATCTAGTAAACTAACTGATGCTGTAAATATTTAGAGACAGACGATGGAACTGGAATATCCCGAGGATTTGAGATACCTAGAAACCCACGAATACGTCAGACTCGAAGGTGAAATCGCTACCTTGGGAATTAGTGCTTTTGCCGTCGATCAATTGGGTGATATCGTGTTTCTAGAATTGCCCGAATTGGGAGAGGCGCTGGAAGTAGGTAGTAGTTTCGGCACGATTGAATCGGTAAAAGCGGTAGAAGATCTTTATCCTCCCGTCTCGGGAACCGTAGTTGATCGCAATCAAGCGATGATTGACTCCCCCGAATTAATTGCCGATGATCCCCACGGGGAGGGTTGGTTATTAAAAGTGCGGGTAGAAAATCCCGATACTGCCTTGGCTGATACCCTCTCCGCTAGTGAATACCGCGCCCAAGTAGCAGGAGAAAGTTAACTAATATTAACAACACGGAGCCAGACCCTCACACTATCATAGGCATAGAAAGAATTAAAAATCCAGGAAGCGATCGAGTCTTCCTGATTTTTGTCTCTAAACCGTGCTGAGACGAAATTCTTGCCCGAATCGAGTCAGGTTTCACTATTTACCCAATCTATGCTAAATCCTAATCTCGCGGCGATCGAACTTTCCAAAGAGGAGATTCAACGCTACTCTCGACACATTATTCTGCCCGAAGTGGGCTTAGAAGGTCAAAAAAAACTAAAAGCCGCCAGTGTTCTCTGCATCGGCACCGGGGGACTCGGTTCCCCGCTTTTACTCTATCTAGCGGCGGCTGGCATCGGTAGAATCGGTATTGTTGACTTCGATATCGTCGATAGTTCCAATCTGCAACGTCAAATTATTCACGGCACTTCTTGGGTAGGCAAACCGAAAATTGTTTCCGCTAAGGACAGAATTCTAGAAATTAACCCCTATTGTCAGGTGGATTTGTACGAAACCCGCATAAGTTCCGAAAATGCCCTTGACATTTTAGCCCCCTATGATGTAGTCATCGACGGGACGGATAATTTCCCCACCCGTTATCTGACTAATGATGCCTGTGTTCTTCTCGACAAACCCAACGTCTATGGCTCAATTTTCCGCTTTGAAGGACAAGCAACCGTTTTTAACTACCAAGGCGGTCCCAACTACCGCGATCTCTATCCCGAACCGCCACCACCGGGGATGGTTCCCTCCTGTGCCGAAGGCGGCGTTTTAGGGGTTTTACCCGGAGTAATCGGCACAATTCAAGCCACAGAAGCCATTAAAATTATCCTCGGCGCTCCGGATACCCTCAGTGGTCGTTTACTGCTTTACAATGCTTGGGAAATGAAATTCCGCGAGTTAAAATTGCGTCCGAATCCTATCCGTCCCGTCATTGAAAAACTAATTGATTACGAACAATTCTGCGGTATTCCGCAAGCGAAAGCACAAGAAGCAGCAGAACAGCAAAAAATGACAGAAATGACCGTAGTAGAGTTAAAAGCACTAATTGACAGCAATGCCAATGATTACATTCTCATCGATGTGCGTAATCCCAACGAGTACCAAATCGCTAAGATTCCCAACTCGGTATTAATTCCCCTACCCGATATCGAAAATGGTGCGGCAATTCCCAAAATTAAGGAATTAGTCAACGGTTATCGTCTTATCGCCCATTGTAAGATGGGGGGACGTTCCGCTAAAGCCCTCGCTATCCTCAAAGACGCAGGTATCGAAGGAATTAACGTCAAAGGTGGTATCAGCGCCTGGAGTCGTGAAGTCGATTCCACTGTACCAGAATACTAATTTTGGTCCCTGGGTTTTGGGGTGTTAGGGTTTTGGGGTATTAGTCAAATTCCCCCATCTCCCCATTCCCCCATCTCCCTAGGGTTGATTCAAGGTAGGGTTGATTCATGAATCAACCCTACCCCATTCCCCCATCTCCCCACTTCATAATTCATAATTTCCTCCCCCCATTATTGCCCGTGAATCTGTTAAAATCAAGGCGAGTTAGCCTTAAAATCTTCGGTGTGAGCAAACGATGAAAAACCATATTAAAAAAATTGCTAGTTGGAGCGCGATCGCTACTATTTCCCTTGGCTTAGTAGAAATGAACCGAACAGCGATCGCATTTGGCAATAATAATCAATTTAGTGCCTGTATCAGTCAGATTGTCCGCACGGGAGTCAGTCCCCAAGATGCCGCCACCGCTTGTTCAGAAGCATTAATTCCTAAAGAATTATCCCGCTGTGTGGTAATGATTAAATCCAAAACCCCGATCGATGGTAATCTGGCTCTGCAAGCTTGTTTTCAAGTGCGTCGTCCCATCGACCTAGGTCACTGTGTGGTCGATATCCATCGCGCTGCCCCCTTATTTGCCGCTAATTCCCTCAAACAAACGGAAACAGAAACAGCCAAGGAACCCGATAAATTAGGGATTTCTAAACAGGTTTTAGATTCCTGTCGTCAAAGTTTATTACCCGGGCGCTTTTCCGAGTGCGTTATCGCTGTCAGTCGTGGTGTGGACAAAAATAACCCCTCCCAAGCTTTACAAACCTGTTTAAGTGCCGAGGATTTCCCCAGAGATCTATTCCCCAGTTATCCCCAAAATCAAGACCAGAGACTTTAATCAAGATTATTTGGCTCTCTTATTTTGGTAATATACGGAAGAACCAGAAAACGTTAAAGATTGAACCATCAATCAGACGAGTTCGGCGGCTTAGGAAAGGTACACTTAACCGTAATATTTAAATTACTTTTAGCGGTTCCTTTAGTAATATAAGGGATTCCTACCTCACCGCCGATTTCCACACCAAATTGTAAAGTGACTTCCTCAATGTTGGCAATGGCTAAATTGCGAAAAGCGTTTAAAGTGTAAGTAGTGTAAGTACGAATTGTATCTTCAATTGTCTGAAAATTCTGCAAAATTTGCTGTTTATCTGGTATAGAAGTTCCCCCTTTAGCAACTCTTCCCTCGGTTTTTACTGTCTCGGCAGGAATTTCTAGGTCATCGGTGGACTCTATATAAATTAGGGTGTTTTCGTCAATTTGGATCGGAGTTAGTCGAGTCATAAATAATGCAAAAATTGAAAATTAACTTTTTTCTTAACTATTTCTTGGCTCTCCCGTACTTGTGATGATAAGAAAAGATTATCTAAGGGAGGGCCTATGCTTTCCTTGCAGTTTACCAAAAAATAACCTAACATAAAAAACATTTCTATCCCTTGCTGACTGTCTATGGCTCGCTACGCCCTTGTCATCGGCATTAACCATTACGATAACCCCAATTTCCTGCCATCTTTGAGTAAACCCGCCAAAGATGCGGAAGCTGTTGCTAAATTCTTGGAGAATACTGGGACATTTGCCAATGTAGAACGCCTACCCAATTGCTGGATTGCCGCAGAAAAACGCTACGAAGTTGTTCCAGGAAAGGTAACGGGGAATGAAGTCTTGCAGGCCTTAAAGAAAATCTTATCGGGAGAGCAGACCAAAAATCAAGAAGTCTTGATCTACTTTTCAGGACACGGGTTTCGCCTGATCAATCGCATCGGTGACGGGGAAGCCTATCTCGCCACCTCCGATAGCCAACCCGACGGCAAAAATGCCATTTCTTTAGACCGAGAACTCAATCCTTTATTACGGCGTTCTAATTTGAGTAATCTGGTAGTAATGCTAGACTGTTGCCATGCGGGGGCGTTATTGCCCGAAAATCGGGAATTAAATCGCACTTTGCTAGAACCTAGCCTCTCAGCGTTTAAGGAGAAGCAAGATTACTACCTAATCGCCGCCTGTCGGTCAGAACAGGTGGCTTGGGAAGATAAGAAATACAGTTTGTTCACCGCCGCCTTACTGAAAGGATTGTCCCAAAAAGAGGCGGACCCAAAAACGGGAGAAATTAGTGCCGATCGCCTGTTTGATTTCGTTTCGCGGGAATTGCGCGGGAAGGGTCAAGAACCGATTCGCATGGGAGTTGGGCGATCGCTAATTCTGGTCAAATATGGGGCGCAACCTCAAGTTAAAGAGGTGAAACCGTTACTAGATGAGAAGGGAGAATTGCGCTGTCCCTATCAAGGATTGCTGGCGTTTACTAAGAAGGAACGCCCATTTTTCTTCGGACGCAAGCGAGTGGTGGACGACATCAAATCTAAGCTGGATCGGCTAAATTTTGTCCCTCTGATTGGTGCTTCTGGAAGTGGGAAATCTTCGGTAGTTCTGGCGGGATTGATACCCTGGTTGGAAGAATTAGGATGGCAAATTCTCGAACCGATCAAGCCTGGATTTAAGCCGTTGACAATGTTGGAAAGCCTGCTGTTACCCTATTTTCGAGATGATCAACAATTGCTGGATCAATGTATCAATAATCAAGACAGCGAAGGCTTAAAACCGCTATTAGAGCTTTTTCCCCGCGAACACAAATTCTTGCTGGTGGTAGATCAGTTTGAGGAATTATTCACTTTTGCTCTAGCGGAACAGCGCGATCGCTTTATTGAATTGATTACTCAAGTTGCCACAATTCCAGACTCTCCTCTGGCAGTTGTCGCTACCATGAGGGCGGATTTCATTGAACCCTGTTTGCGTTACGATTCTTTGCGACAACTGATTCAAAATAACGCCGAATACCTGCCAGATCTAAGGGGATTAGATTTGCTAGAAGCTATCACCGAACCAGCCAAACTGCAAGGCTATGAAGTTACTAATGATTTACTCAATAAAATCCTTGAAGATATTAAACAAGAACCAGGATTTTTACCATTATTAGAGTTTGCTTTAACCCAGCTTTGGCAGAAACGAGATGAAGCAAACCATCGGCTGACTTTAGATACTTATGAGGCGATAGGTGGGATAGTAGGAGCGTTAAATTGTCAAGCTGATAAAGTCTATCAATACAAGGATTATGAAAAAGACTCACCGCAGCAGGAGCGAACGGAAGCAGAAAAAGCTTTAATTAAGCGAATTTTCTTGAATCTTCTGCAAATAGGAGATGGGGAAAAAGATACCAGATTGCGTCAATCAAAAGCCTTTATCTTGTCTTTAGCTGGAGATAATCAAGAAGGACAAAAAGTTTTAACAGAACTAATTGAAGGAAAACAAGGATTAGTAAAAGGTCGCCTTTTAGTAACGGGAAAAACTGAACGAGAAGAAGAAGCTTGGGTAGATTTAGCCCATGAAGCTTTAATTGAAAAGTGGGACAACCTGAATCAGTGGCGAAACGAAAATCGACAGGGAAGAGAATTAGCCAAACAGGTGGATAAAGATGCCAAAGACTGGCAAAAAAGTCACAAATCCCAGTATTATTTGTGGTCGGGTGACAAGTTAGCAGATGCGGAGAAAGTCCTGCAAGAATATAAAGACATAGTGAAAACCACGGACTTGGCTCAAGAGTTTCTCCAAGCTAGTAGCCAGCAAGAATTATATAATTACCTCCGCAGTTCAGACATTGATAATTTAGAGCGAGAGACATTAGAAAAGGAAGCAGCCAACAAATCATTTTTAAACCGAGAAAAGTTGAGAAACTTACTCGAATATGAGCAGGAAAAAGCACAGATAAGGCTGTCAGCTTCCTGGTTACTGAAGCAGTGGGGAGAGGAGGTTCCTATCTGGACAGCAGAGGTTGATAAGCAAGGAAATATTGCCCTCTCAATCATCGCAGAAAACGACCTGCCAACCACAGTAATCGAAGAGTTAGAAAGTGGAATAAACCTAGAAATGTTGGAAATTCCCGGTGGTGAATTTTGGATGGGTTCTCGTGAAGGAGAAGAAGGAGCATATCCAAATGAACGCCAGCCACATAAGGTCAAGATTTCTACCTTCCTCATCAGTAGGGATGCAATAACTCAGTCCTACTGGTGGGTGGTGGCTTCTTCTTTCCCCAAAGTTGAACTAGATCTCAATCCAGATCCCTCACAATTTAAAGGCGACCTTCGCCGACCTGTGGAATCTATCACTTGGTATGAGGCGGTAGAATTCTGCCAGAGGCTATCGCGCTGGTCTCTGGAAAAAGGCCAAGGCTATCAATACCGCTTACCCAGTGAAGCAGAGTGGGAATACGCCTGTAGGTCAGTTATCAGTGAAGAATCAATTCAAAATCTAAAATCCAAAATCCAAAATCCGGCCTATCCTCCCTATCATTTTGGGCAGAAAATTGACCCAGCTTTGGCGAATTATGCAGAAACCGCTCGTGGAAGGACGACTCCCGTAGGAAGGTTTCAAGCGGCGAATAGTTATGGACTCTACGATATGCACGGGAATGTTTGGGAATGGTGTGCAGACCACTGGCATGATAGTTATGAGGGTGCGCCTGATGATGGCAGTGCCTGGCTGAGTGAGAACGAGAATAATTATCGGCTGCTGCGCGGTGGTTCGTGGAGCTACAACCCGCAACACTGCCGTTCTGCCACCCGCCACCGCAACTACCCCGTCAGCAGGACCTACAACATCGGGCTGCGGGTAGTTGCGTCGTCGAGGACGGTTTATTCAGTTAACAGTTAACAGTTTGCTTGTGCCAAGGCTCTGGCTTAGTATATAACATCTAGCGAGCAGACTACCTGAATAATTAGCGAGCAGGATGCTCGCATTCCCTTAAATCTAAGGCACTAAATTAGCTGTTTCAATCCAGTATTATGCTATACTTATTACAGGTATAAACTCGTAAATTGGAGGAAAAAGCCATCAATAATGATACCCACTCCCGAACAGATGCTTACTTGCATTAGAATGTGTCAAACCCTGTCTAACTTCTATACCGATATTCATCTATTTCGGTATGATGAAAAAAGAAAGGAGATTTATATACTAGCAGGTGAAACTCTTAGCTTTATCATATTAACTAACGGAAATGTGGAGTTTGAAGATGAATCATCAACCTGATTTTTACCAAATGTCTCGCCCAGAATTAAGAAAATATGTCCTCTCCCATCGAGAAGATGATGAAGCCCTAAGAATTTATATGGATAGAATGCGAACTGAATCAGGTGTAACTAGATTTACCCTTACTCCTAGTCAAGAAGATATGAAGAAATTAGAAGAATTTCTCAAGGCAAAAATGGATAAATAAAATCAATTTAACTTGCTTGTACCAAGGCTCTGCTTTAATGTATGCTTCAGGTAGAACCTGGGAACGAGATGAAAAAGACGAATCACCGATTCTTCAACAGTACCAAAATCGCTGCATCTCTAATAATCATCAGTTATAATAAAAATGCCAGCAAAAGATATTTATCATGATACCGTGAGAACTGCCTTAGACAAAGATGGCTGGACAATTACCCATGACCCCCTAATTATTCGCTGGGGAAAAAGAGATTTATATATTGACTTGGGAGCAGAAAAAATTATTGCCGCCGAAAAAGACAATCAAAAAATTGCCATTGAAATTAAAAGTTTTGTTGGCAAATTATCTATCGACGACTTAGAAAAAGCATTAGGACAATATATTTTATACTATGATTTATTGACAAAACTAAAATCTGAAAGAACTTTATATTTAGCAATTCATCAACAAGCTTTTGCCGATATTTTTGAAGATCCTATTGGTCAAGTTTTATTAGACAATAAACGATTAAAATTATTAATTTTTGACGAAATTGAGGAGGTTATTTTAAGATGGATAGTTTAGAAAAAATGAGAAAAATTATTATTGAATCTCTCCGTTATTATGCAAACTTGCGCTATGCTACTGGAGAGGTAAACCGCCTCCTCATTATTGACAAAGACTCTGATAACTATCTAATTCTCTTAGAAGGTTGGGATAACCGAGAAAGAGTACATGGCTGTTTACTGCATTTACAAATTATTAATGGTAAAATCTGGATACAACGAGACGGAACCGAAGACGGTATTGCCACTGATTTATTAGCCGCCGGTATTCCTAAAGAGCAAATTGTCCTTGCCTTTAAACCCGAACATATTCGACCCTATACTGAATTTGCTGTAAAGTAAGCTATAGAATGAAATTCTAGAAGGTTATGAGTATGGTTCTGGTATCCAACGGGCAATCAGCTATTATTCGTACAGAGCGTGGATTGACAATCGCCGGTACGCGAATTACCCTTTATGATGTTATGGATTACCTAAAGGCTCAGTATCCCCCCAAGCTGATTCGTGAAAAACTTGGTCTTAATGATAGACAGATTGATTCAGCCCTAGCATACATTGAGACTCATTGTACTGAGGGGGAGAGAAATTTTCCGTCTTTATACCTTTATCCTCTTCCTACCCAACCAGATTCTTGAGGCTATTTTTTTCTCTCTTATCTTCCCTCAAAAACCCTATATATATGGGCGCACGGATTCCCATTATATAAAAAGTCTAAAGCAAGTCTCGCCATTTGTCAAGGGTTTTGACAATAATTTTCCGGTTGCCGTTTGCCAAGCTCAGAACTAGGATAGGAAAGAATAAGGTATTATTGCAGCCAGAGAGGCTTAGACTGTGACCAATGTAGCGATCGATGTCCGATTAACCGAGACTTCTCTGTGGCAATGGCAAACATGGCAAGGATTGCCCTATCTTACCTGTAATCTCTTAGAGGACTGGTCCCACGGCTTTTTTACCCGTCATTATTACCCCCAAACCCCGGAAGCTTTTACGGCTGCTCTAGGGGCAAATGTACCAGTTTATCGGGTCAAACAGGTACATGGCGATCGCCTATTAAATCCCCAAGGGATTACTAACCCAGAAATAGCCGAAGCGGATGGAATTATTACCGATGCTTCCGGTCAAGGGATTTGGGTGGCCAGTGCTGATTGTACGCCTGTACTAATAGGCGATCGCTCTAGCGGTGTTGGGGTGGCGATTCATTCTGGATGGAGAGGGACAGCTAAGGGAATAGTTGTCAAAGCAGTTAAGCAGTTATTAAACTCCGGTAGTTGTTTAGATAACTTAGTGTTGGCCCTGGGGCCGGCAATTGCCGGGGAAGTGTATCAAGTAGATAGAGAAGTTGCCGCAGAAGTGGGTTTAAGTTTATTTCCTCAAGAAACCAATCCCGACCAAATTCTGGCGAATTTATTTAACCTCTCCCCTTCCCCCTTATTTGCTGACGAGGAAAAAGGAAAAGTTCGCTTGGACGTGCGAAGGGTGATTTATCATCAACTACAACAGTTAGGAATTAGAGATCAACAAATTGCGATCGCTCCTTTTTGTACCTATCAACAAGAGGAGCATTTTTTCTCCTATCGTCGGGAAAAAGCCAAAAAAATCCAATGGTCTGGCATAGTTAGTCGTTAATGATTACTGCACACTGATAACTGAAAAATCCCCCCTCTCCCATGCGTATTGTTTTTTTCGGAACCCCGACTTTTGCCGTCCCCACCCTCAAAAAATTATTAGCCAATCCCGATATAGAAATAATTGCCGTCGTTACCCAACCGGACAAGCGCCGGGGAAGGGGTAATCAATTAATCCCCTCACCGGTGAAACAAATAGCCATAGAACAGCAAATACCAGTTTTACAGCCTAAAAGTGTGAAAAAAAATGCTAAAACCTTAGATTTTCTCAGACAATCGCGAGCGGATGCCTTTGTAGTAGTTGCCTACGGACAAATCCTCTCCCCAGAAATTCTAGAGATGCCGAGATTAGGCTGTATTAACGTTCATGGCTCAATTTTACCGAAATATCGGGGAGCAGCCCCCGTGCAGTGGTGCATCGCTAGGGGAGAAAAAGAAACCGGCATTACCACCATGTTAATGGATGCGGGCATGGACACCGGACCGATGCTACTCAAAGCCTACAGCCCGATCGCTCTTTTTGACAATGCCGAACAGGTGGGAGCAACCCTAGGCCAAATGGGGGCGGATTTGCTACTAGAAACCCTCTCTAAGCTCGATCGAGCAGAAATTACCCCAATTCCTCAAAATAACGATGATGCCACCTATGCCCCTTTAATTCAAAAATCTGACTATCTAATCCACTGGCAAGATTCGGGCCGGACAATTCACGATCGAGTCCGGGGTTTTTATCCTCATGCGCTAACCACTTTCCGGGGACAACCCTTTAAAGTGATGGCCACTATTCCCCTAGACGATCCGGAGCAACTGCCTCGAGAATTACAGACAAAAGACCTTTCTCATCTAAGCGGAGAAGTGGGATCGATCGTGGCTCTCTGGAAAAATTTCGGGCCGGTAGTGCAGACGGGAGCGGGTTTATTATTATTAAAAGAAGTGCAATTATCGGGAAAACCTCCGCGTTCTGGTGGGGATTTGGTCAATGGTTCCCGTTTAACTATTGGTGAGATTTTCGGTCAATAGTTTTCGGGGTATGGCTTTCCTTTGCTCCTCTATGCTTCACCGGCGAAGATTTTTTTTAACTTGCGAAAGCGATCGGAATAACTTCTTAATACTTCGATCGCAAACATGGGGGTTTCCTGCACGGCAAATAAAAACTGCGGTTGATTGAGATAGGCTAATTTACAATCAGTTTTGGCAATAGCTGTGGATTCTCGCAGTTTATCCCCATGCAGGAGCGCTCCTGCTCCGAATACGTCCCCTTTTTGTAGAGTTTCTATCAATTGCCCCTTGATATACATCTCCACCTCTCCACTAAGAATACCGTACATTAACTCGCCCTCCGTGCCATCGGCAAAAATAACCTCACCAGCTGGAAAAGTGCGATCAGGATGATTTTCGAGAATTTTAATCGTTTCTACGGGACTTAACATGATTTAACAAGAATTTTTCGGGTTATCTCTCCCATTTTCCAATACATTGAACTCCCCGATCATCGTTTTTGTATCTAAGAATACTTGAAACTTCTCTACCTGAAAAAGATTCGGTTTGACTTTCAGAAATGCTTTGTTTAATCCTTGTCGGGGAGGGAAAATTTCCGTCTTCATACCTTTATCCTCTTCCTACCCAACCCGATTTTTGAGTCTATTTTTTTCTCTCTTATCTTCCCTCAAAAACCCTATATATATGGGCAAACGGATTCCCATTATACATAAAGTATAAAGCAAGTCTCGCCATTTGTCAAGGGTTTTTCTGAAAATCTCCCCACTGCCTTGACAAAACACTGGGGTTAAAACTGTTCGATCGCTGCTTGCGTGATTTCTGCGATCGCGGCTAAACTGGGACTGACTTGGCCGATATCGGTGGACAACCAGAGAAGATACTCCACATTACCCGCAGGTCCGGTAATGGGAGACCAAGTTAAACCCCTATAGAACCATCCTAGGGCTTCTGCGGCCTGTAAAACCTGAAAAATTGCCCCTGCTTGGTCTTGGTAGTCGCGAACTACCCCTTTTTTGCCGACTTTTTCCCGTCCCACCTCGAATTGGGGTTTGACCAATAAAATCGCCTCTCGCGGTGGATTTAATAGCGTCCACAGGGTCGGTAAAACTTTGGTCAGGGAAATAAAGGACAGATCCATAACTGCTAAATCGGCGGGTTTTTCCTGTCCGTATAACTTTTCTGGGGTTAAATAGCGAAAATTAGTTCTTTCTAGTAAAATAACTCGTTGATCCTGCCGTAAACTCCAGGCCACTTGTCCATAACCCACATCGACCCCATAAACCCGTTTTGCTCCTTTTTGCAAGAGACAATCGGTAAATCCCCCCGTGGAAATGCCTCCATCTAAACAAATGCGATCGCTGACATCAATGGCAAACAATTCTAAGGCCTTGGCTAATTTTTCGCCCCCCCTTGACAAATAGGGCAGTTTCTGCTTAACCTCGATCGCCGCTGACCGATCGATTTCTGTGGCCGGTTTATCGATGATTTGGTGATTGACTTTCACTTCTCCAGCGCGAATTAATCGCTGTGCCTGTTGACGGGAATCACAGAGATTTTTGGCTACCAATAATAAATCTAATCTTTCTTTCGGCAAGGAAGGCCTCCCAATAATCAGCGCCTAATTCTAAAAAATACCTTATTTTTCCCCAAGCAATCCCAGAAGGAAGATTATAAGTAAAGATAGGGACAAGCGGAACCCATCAGCCAAATTTTCGCTGCCATCACGATATTTTATGGATAAAGATACTCGATTCGCCATTTTAGTCATTGGCATTCCCTTTCTAGGACTAGCTTACTGTGGCTTGATCTTTGCCGTGATGATTTATTGGGTGTGGGCCCGGGAACATCCCGTAACCATGGCCACTTTTTTCGTCCTTGCTCCTTCTTTGATTTCTGGCTCTATCTGGCTGTTAGCTTCCTATAAAGCCCGTCAAAAGCAGCGTTTGGGTTTATAGTTGAATGTAGAGGCCGATGGCATTCGTCCAAAAAGAATCAACTGGATTTTAGAACTTGGTTTAGGTCTTTAGTGTCAACCTCGGACTAACCGATGGCGATCGCTGTCAGGGATTGGGAAAAAAACCAAAAAGTTTAGCAGCCCCTCCTAAAATGGCGACAACTAGGGCGATAAAAATCCCCCGGTTGGTAAATTCCTGATAAGCAACCCGTGTCGTTAGTCCTTTAATTTCCGTAGTTAGTCGCTCATCTAAAGCTTTAATGTCCCCTCTGATCTCCGATTGTCCTATTTCTACTTTGGTTAACCGTTCATCGATTTTGTCGAATTTTTGATTGACATCTCTTTGTAGGGAGTCTATTTTCCCCTCGATCCTTGTCAGAACAGCTTCTAGGGAATAAGTAACGGTTTCGTTAGCCATTTTCTGTCTCCTATATTTTCTTTAATTGCGATCGCTGGTGAGATTGGGGATACCTAAATATGTCAGTTGTCTTGGCATGGTGCGATCGCTCCAGCTAGTTGTGCAAGTGAGCAGTTAAGGGATTGACATAGCTTTAATGTTTGCGATGGGTTCATTCTCGGTTCCCTGTAGCCTGTTTCCCAATTGCTCACGGTTTGCACTGTCACACCTAACCGTTCCGCTAGTTTTCTTTGAGTTAACCCAGCGTTTTCTCGTAATTTCTGCATACGCTGTCCTAGTTCCCTATCCGTCATTATATCTCAAAAATCATCTAAAAATACTGTTGACATTATATAACTATCATTATACATCAAGAATATAAAGGAAGACGACCGCCCTTCGCTGACTTGCTGCTAACAAAACAATGAAGTTGTTGAATAAATCGGTTTTACTTACCGTTTCTGACTTAGTGCGTCCAAAAAGAATTAATAATCATTCTTTAGTCAGAATCAGAGCAGCACAAGGCTGACATTTAGGGGCTGGGCGCGATAGGATAAAAAAGTGCTAGATAAAAACCCCTCTCCCTTACAGTCCCTAGTTGCGGGTCACTGGTTCAAGCTCATCTGTGGAGCTAGTTACCAAGATTTGCCCACGATTCGCAACCTCGCCTTGGCCTATACTATCGCCGGGGCTGATTGTATTGATGTGGCTGCCGATCGAGCCGTGATCCTTGCGGCCAAGGAAGGCATCGAAACGGCGGAAAAAATCGCCGGATTCTCCCCAAATCGACGACCTTGGTTAATGGTCAGTCTCAATGACGGTGAAGATCCCCACTTTCGCAAAGCTGTCTTTAACCCGCAACTCTGTCCGGTCGATTGTCCCCGTCCCTGCGAAAAAATCTGTCCCGCTTATGCTATTGATGGGGGGGGAGTGATTGAACAGCGCTGTTATGGTTGCGGTCGCTGCTTACCCGTTTGTCCCCCGCAGATAATCGAGACAAGATCCCGTGTCTGTCAACCCGCAGAAATCATCCCCTTAATTATCGAAATGGGAGTCGATGCGATCGAAATTCATACCCAAGTCGGTCATGGAGAGGAATTTGCTCGACTCTGGCAAGCGATCGCACCTTTAACTAAAAACCTAAAAATCCTCGCCATAAGTTGCCAAGATGATGAATATATCATTGATCACCTCCACTATCTGCGAGAAACCATTTCACCCCTAAGCTGTCCTCTGATTTGGCAGACGGACGGCCGACCGATGAGCGGCGATATCGGCAAAGGGACCACCCACCCGGCCATTGATATGGCCAAAAAAGTCCTTTCCAGCAATCTAGCCGGATTTGTGCAGTTAGCCGGGGGAACCAATGACCACACCGTGACCAAATTACAGCAACTGGGACTGAGAAAAAAAATCGCTGGTATTGCCTATGGAAGTTACGCCCGTTCATTGATTTTGCCAATTTTAGAGCATTTAGACCAGCCTAACCTTGAAAATGACCCCCAATCTTACCAAGAAGCCCTTAAAGCCGCTTCTATGGTGGTTGCTCAATTAAAAGCCTAGCCTTGGTCAAAAAACTATAATATTTTTTTAATTGACAACTAACCCATAAATGTGTTAGACCCCAAGAAAATCTTGGAAATAAAAACGGCCAATTATCGCCAAAACCCTTTACTATTAATGCCAGAAACCCTACCCTCCTCTCGGATGCCAGTGACCGACGATTTAAACAAACTCTTGGCAATTCTACCGGCTCGGATTCGCGGCAAAATCGAGGAACACCCGCGGCAGCATCAACTAATCGAAGTAGTTATGGATTTGGGACGCATACCAGAAGCGCGTTTTCCCGATGGGGCGATCGATCTGGGAGACGAACCGATCTCAAAAGAAGAAATCCAGTATTCGATCGCCAGGGTGGGCAGTTTTAGCGGCGATAATCGCGCTGGGATTGAACGCACCCTGCACCGGATCAGTGCCATTCGCAATCGAGACGGGGAAATTATCGGTTTAACCTGTCGTATCGGTCGGGCTGTTTTTGGTACGATCACCCTGATTAACGACCTAGTGGAAACAGGAAAATCCCTGCTGCTGCTCGGTCGTCCGGGGGTAGGAAAAACCACCGCTCTCCGGGAAATAGCCCGAGTTTTAGCCGACGATCTTAACAAACGGGTAGTAATTATCGACACCTCCAACGAAATCGCCGGAGATGGAGATATTCCCCATCCGGCCATCGGTCGCGCTCGTCGGATGCAGGTGTCCCGTCCGGAATTGCAGCATCAGGTCATGATCGAAGCAGTGGAAAACCATATGCCAGAGGTAATCGTGATTGATGAGATCGGTACGGAATTAGAAGCTCTGGCCGCTCGCACGATCGCCGAACGCGGGGTGCAGTTAGTGGGAACGGCCCACGGCAATCAACTGGAAAATTTAATTAAAAACCCGACTTTATCGGATTTAGTCGGGGGAATTCAGGCAGTAACTCTCGGAGACGAAGAAGCACGCCGCCGGGGTTCTCAGAAGACCGTTTTAGAACGCAAAGCACCCCCCACCTTTGATATTGCCATCGAAATGTTGGAACGTCAGCGCTGGGTCATCCACGAGGACGTATCTACTACTATCGACCAACTGCTGCGGGGACGGGAAGCAATTGCCCAAATCCGTTGGGTAGATGAGGAGGGAAAAGTACAGGTCGCTCAGGAAGAACCAAAACCGGAAAACCTCACCCCTTTGCGCGGCAATTATCTGCCAGAAATGGATAAACCCAAGGGATGGCGGGCCGATGGCCGGATGACCCCCGTGGCCCGTTTCCCTGCGGGCCCTCTCAACCGGGAAAACGATTTTGATCGCCTCCTCGAACAATCTTGGCTACAGGAGGAACCGGAAACGGAAAAAGTCCGCGTCCCCGGTCCCAATGGCGAAGATTGGCCGGTTTATGTCTATCCCTACGGAGTCAGTCGCGCTCCGATCGAGCAGGTAGTACAGGCCCTAGATTTGCCGATCGTTTTGACCAAAGATTTACAGGAGGCCGACGCGGTGCTGGCCCTGCGTTCCCACGTTAAAAATCAGTCAAAATTGCGGCAAATTGCCAAAGTAAGACAAATTCCCATCCACGGCATCAAATCCAATACCCTGCCCCAAATTTCTCGCGGTTTAAAGCGGATTTTGGGCATTGATGACCCGATGAATCAGGAAGGTGCGGATCTGCGTTTATTTGCCCGCAGCGGTAATGATGACGAGATCGAAGCTTTGGAGGAGGCCCGGTTAGCGGTGGAACAAATCGTTATCCCTACCGGCCAACCGGTGGAGTTACTGCCCCGCTCGGCGAAAGTGCGGAAAATGCAGCACGAATTAGTGGAACATTACCGTCTCCAATCCGATAGCTTCGGAGAGGAACCGAATCGCCGTATTCGCATCTATCCAGCTTAGGAATCGGGAATTTGCAGCGACGCACCCTCATCATTATCGGTACAGGGGCGGCGATCGGTGCGGTGGCCTCCCTGATTATCCATCGTCCCCAATCGGGGGCGGAATTGCGGGCTAAAATGCCCCTAGCTGAAAGAATTAAGCTCTGTCTCGATCTGGCTAGTTTAATTCTAGCCAGATCGACTATCTCGATGGTTATTTGGGGAATTCTCTATCCCTATCTTACCCATCCAGAGCCATCGGGTTTTAACAATGCCTTGGCTGAATACCAAGATTTACCCTTTTTGATGGGGGAAGTGGCAAACTATTAACTGTTACCTTTGAATGGGAAAAGACTGTGGATATTCGCTTAATCGTTGTCGATGTGGATGGAACGATCGCCGGGGATAACAATCAGGTTGATCCGGCCGTGGTGCAAGCTGTCTCGGCCGTCCAAAAAAAGGGGATTTCCGTCGCTATTGGCACTGGTAGGATGTACCGCTCGGCTTTACGCTTTCATAAACGCCTTAAATCCACTTTACCTATAATTGCTTACAATGGCGCTTGGATTCAAGATCCTGTTTCCCAAGTTCACCATCGACATACCCCTATTTCCCCCGACTTGGCGATCGATCTTTTGGATTATCTCGAACAACCCCAATGGAAGGAGAAAATCTCCCTTAATTTTTATATGGACGATGTGCTTTATGTGCGGCAATTAAACGCGGAAACGGAATTCTATCGCCAGCGATCGGGTATTATTGCCGAAGCAGTGGGGGATTTACGCAAAGTCGCCCACAAAACCACTAAAATCCTGGCCATGGGGGAAGATAAGCAATTTATCGCCGAGATTTGGCAGCATTTACAGCAACGCTATCAAAATCAAGATTTATACTTTACCCAATCGAGTCCGACTTTTTTTGAAGTTACCCACGTTGAGGCTACCAAGGGAAGCGCCACCCAATTTTTGGCCGAAGATATCCTAGGATTACAACCAAAAAACGTTATGGCGATCGGTGATAATTTTAATGATGTTTCTATGCTCACCTATGCGGGTGTCGGTGTCGCTATGGGTAATGCTCCCCAAGCCGTTAAGGATCAAGCCGATTGGGTTGCCCCCAGTGTAAACTTAAATGGGGTGGCTGCGGCCTTGGCAAAGTTTGTTTTGATTTGAGCAAGATTTGACTTTTTACTGGAAAACCAACATCCTTTTCACCGAGAAAATTATGACTATTAATACGCAAACTGTTACGATTTCTAACAAAGATATTGACATAGATGCCTATTTAGCCATTCCCGATCGAGTGGGAATTTATCCAGCAATTATCGTGATTCAGGAAATATTCGGCGTAAATGACCATATTCGAGATGTCACCCGCAGAATTGCCCAAGAAGGCTATATAGTGATCGCTCCTGCCATTTATCAGCGATTTGCTCCTGGTTTTGAAACGGGGTACAGTATGGCAGATATCGAAATCGGTCGTCAGTACAAGGAACAAACCAAAGCAGCCGAATTAATCAGCGATATCCAAGCCACCATCGATTATCTTTATAGTTTGCCACAGGTGCAAAAAACCGGTGTCGGCACGATCGGTTTTTGTTTTGGTGGTCATGTGGTTTATCTTGTCTCCACTCTAGAGGATATCAAAGTTACTGCCTCTTTTTACGGTGCAGGAATCACCACGGGAACCCCCGGGGGTGGTCAAGGGACAGTGAAGGTGACTCCCCAAATCAAAGGGACAATCTACGCATTTTTCGGGGTGTTGGATACCAGTATTCCTCAAAAGCAAGTGGATGAGATAGAAAACGCATTAACCCGTTATCAAATCCCCCATCGAGTTTTCCGCTATGAAAACGCCGACCATGGCTTTTTCTGCGACCAAAGGGCTAGTTATAATGCTAAGGCGGCCAAATCTGCCTGGGGTCATGTGCTAGAGTTATTTAGCCTTCTTAAATCTTAATGGTCTGACTCCTCAAGCTTCAGCTTACACTGGAAGCAGCTCGAAATCATACTTGTAACTATTCTATTTATCATGACACCGAACCCAGCCTTTTCCATGGACGATTTTGCCAAAGCTCTTGATCAATACGATTATCAATTTGAAAAAGGGCAAATCGTGCGCGGGAGAGTCGATCAACACACCTCCGATGGAGCATTCATCGATATTGGCGGCAAATCCTCCGCTTTTATTCCTTTAAGGGAAATTTCCCTCGAAAATGTTATTTCTATTGCTGAAGCTTTACCCATAGGTGCAGAATTCGATTTTCTGATTACCCGTGGACAGGACGCGGAAGGACAAGTTACCCTGTCTCTGCGGCAATTATTACTACAAAAAGCTTGGGAAAATGTCAGGGAAATCTCTGAAAGTGGCAAGTCGGTACAGCTGCGCGTCACGGGGGTGAATAAGGGGGGAGTGACGGGAGAAGTGGAAGGATTAAAAGGATTTATCCCTCGCTCCCATTTAATCGAAAAAAATGATTTAGATTCCCTGATCGGACAACTTTTAACCGCAACTTTTATTCAAATCGATCAAGAAAATAATAAATTAGTTTTATCTCAGCGAGAAATTGCTCGCGCTAACGCTATCAGTCAATTAGCTGTGGGTAAATTATTAAGTGGCACTGTGGTTAAATTACAACCCTACGGTGTCTTTGTCGATTGCGGTGGAGTGACGGGATTACTCCATGCTAAACAGGTGACAGGAGCCTCTTTTAATTCTCCCATGACTTTCTTTAGAGTTGGTCAAGCAATTCAAGTGGTAGTCGCGGAAATTGACGAATATAAAAACCGCATTTCCCTATCCACAAAAATCCTCGAAGCACACCCCGGCGAAATTCTCGAAAACTTTGCAGAAGTCATGGAAACAGCAGCAGAAAGATTAAAACAAGCTCAGGGAAAAACCCCAGAAACTTAGTGTAGGGTGGGTTAGGCGACAATAATTTAGATACTTTACCACCTATTTAGTATTCGCCGTAACCCACCATCAGTTATCAGTTATCAGTTATCAGTTATCAGATGTGAGTTTTAAGTGGACAGTCTTAAGTAGGAAATTGCCGTTTTCTTTTCGCTGATTGCTGTTTTTTACTTTTTCCTTGATCAAGATGTTTCAAGAAAAGATGTTTCAAGATCGGATAGCAATTTTAGGGACTATGCACGGAAAAGAGCGGGTGATTGCACCGATTTTAGCGCAAGAAATAGGCCTTAAGGTGATTGTACCCGATAATTTTAATACCGATCGCTTTGGCACTTTTACCCGGGATATTAAGCGCATCGGGACACAAATTGAAACCGCTCGCAGGAAGGCACAACAAGCGATCGAGCTTTCGGGATACGATATCGGAATTGCTAGTGAGGGTAGTTTTTATCCCTATCCTAACTTGCCGTTAGTTTCCTGTAATCGTGAATTGATTTTATTACTCGATCGAGTCCATAATCTAGAAATAATTGGTCAAGCAATAGTCACGGAAACTAATCACGCTCACCAAACTGTCACTAATCTAGCAGCTGCTTTAGAATTTGCCGAAAAAATAGGGTTTCCTAGTCATGGTTTAGTGGTGATGTTTGATAAAAATTCTCTCGACTCTGAGCATATTTTTAAGGGAATTACTGACCAGAAAAATTTCGTTAAAATTGTTGAAGATATTCTTGACAAAAACGGCAAAGTACACCTAGAAACCGATATGCGCGCTATGCACAATCCCACGCGGATGAAAGCAATTGCAGCTGCGACAGCAAATCTTGTTCAAAAACTTAATCAATTATGCCCTAATTGTGGTTGTCCGGGGTTTGATATTATCGAAAGAACATCGGGTTTACCCTGTGGTTTATGTCACTTTCCCACCTCTTTAATTAAACTGGAACTATACGGTTGTCAAAGGTGTGATTATCGAGAGGAAAAACTCTTTCCCAACGGTGAAAAAACCGCCGATCCGATGTATTGTCAATATTGTAATCCCTAAAGATAGCTTTTCTATGGAAAGAATTTTAGAACCAGAAGTAATGGATGATCGGGAAGAAGCGATCGAATATGATGCC
This sequence comes from Microcystis sp. M20BS1, assembly GCF_020245305.1. NCBI lineage: Bacteria > Bacillati > Cyanobacteriota > Cyanophyceae > Chroococcales > Microcystaceae > Microcystis > Microcystis sp. M20BS1. The sequence continues at coordinate 25,056 of NZ_JADBUZ010000103.1, forward strand.
ATGGACTTCACGGAAGTTAATACTAATTTCGCCAAAGAAGCCGTACAATTAGCCGGTATTAATGCTAGGGTCTTAGATGTAGGAACTGGTACTGCACGCATTCCGATTATACTCAGTCAACTACGTCCCCAATGGCAAATTATCGCTATTGATCTGGCCGATTCTATGTTAGAAATTGGTCAAAAAAATATCCTTAATGCTAACTGTCAAGAACAGATCAAATTGGAGAAAGTTGATGGAAAAAATCTTCCCTACCAATCCGAGCAATTTGATTTAGTTATTTCTAATAGTTTAATCCATCATCTCGAAAATCCTCTGCCTTTTTTACGCGAAATTAAGCGAGTTTTAAAACCGAATGGGGGCATTTTTTTAAGAGATTTATTCCGTCCTGATTCCGAGGAAATAATCCAGGGGATGGTGAGGGAAATCGATCCTAATTTTTCTCCCCGACAAGCGCAACTATTTAAAGATTCTCTCCATGCCGCTTTTACCCTAGCAGAAATTGCCGATTTAATCCAGCAGTCGGGATTAAAAAATATTAAAATTTATCAGTCTTCTAATCGTCATTGGACAGCCATAAAAACAAGTAAAAACTAATCACTAAATCAGGGGAAAATTGAGTCATGAAAGTTGGATTTTTGGGAACAGGATTAATGGGAACGCCAATGGTAGAAAGATTATTAAATCAGAAAATTTCTGTTATTGCCTATAATCGCACCTTAGAAAAATTAGCACCTTTACAGCAGTTGGGAGCCAAAACAGTTAACTCTCCTGAACAAGTAATTCAGGAGGCAAATTGTCTGATTTTAATGTTAACTAATGCCGCCGCTATCCAAGAGGTTTTAGGATTAAATTACGAGCAATCTAACTTCAATAATCGGACTATTATCCAGATGGGAACCATTGCCCCTTCTGAAAGTAAACAACTGCGAGATCAAATTGTGGCTAAAGGGGGAGAATATCTAGAAGCACCCGTGTTAGGAAGTATTCCCGAAGCTAAAAAGGGGACTCTCTTAGTTATGGTGGGAGCAACGGAGAAACAGTTCCATCAATGGTCAAATTTATTAGCACATTTTGGTCAAGAACCGATGTTAATCGGGGAAGTGGGAACCGCTGCGGCATTAAAATTAGCTTTAAATCAATTAATTGCCACTCTAACCAGTGCTTTTGCTTTGAGTTTAGCTTTTTTATCCCAGCAAGGAGTAGATCTAGAAAAATTCATGACTATCCTGCGTCAAAGTGCCTTATATGCGCCTACTTTTGACAAAAAATTAACCAGAATGTTAGAGAAAAATTATGCTAACCCTAACTTTCCCACTAAACATTTACTCAAAGATGTCAATCTCTTTTTAGAGGAATCGGAGAAGTTAGATTTAACCACTTTTCCCCTAACAGGAGTAGAGCGTCTTCTGGAAAAAGCTTTAGCAATGGGATTAGCAGAGGAAGATTATTCAGCTTTATATGAGGCGCTGAAAAAAGAATTATAAACCGCTTACCCACATCAAAAAGACTCTCTTTGGTTTGTGTAGGAAGAAAAACCGATAAAAGGCTTTAAATTTTCCTTAAGCTTTGTTGAGGTGGACAGAAGAGGGGGTTAGAGTGGGAAGTGATGGAATTTTGGGCATATTTTCCTATGACGTTGACTGAATTTGGATTATTAGCGGGTTTACTTGTCCCCGGTATCCTGCTCTCGATTTTGGTGATGGTGAGTTTTGCCAAAGGGGGTTAAAAACTGATAGAGACACCGATGAAAGTGTCTCTATCTTTTTGGGGTGAGGATTAATCTATTTTTGGTTTTTTGCCCAATTTAATTGATTCTGTAGCTAACAAAATTGATTCTAAATGATGGCGCTTCTCCACTTGACCGAGGAAATAACCCGTCATCATCGCTGAAGCGAGAAGATTCGCCAAATTCTCGCGGTCAGTGGTAATTTGTACCGCAAAATCCTCTGAGGGCAACATTCCCACCAATCCCCTGACGTTTTGCGAGATAATATCTTTAATTTCGCTACTGACGGATTGGGCTATTCTCTCAAGGGTTTCAGGATGCTGCTGCTGGAGATACTGCATCAGACAGTTATCATTTTGTTCTTCGGTTTCCCAGGGAAAAAAATCAGGATTAAAAGTCATCAGAACTTCCACGCTGTAGTGGTTATTGGATCTAGGTTAACAAATCGCTCTTCTTGATTGCCCGAAGTCCCCCCTATCTTCTTCAAGTTTAGCTCAGTGATCAGAAATATTTACCCTTAATATACCCTCTCCCTCCTTATTCCTGATCGGTAGCTTCTAGAATACCCTGTTCCCTAAGATTGTCAACCTCGAAATATTGATGAAATTTATCGGTTAGTTCTAACCAGTAGGATCTACCTTCATTTTGCTTGCGTTTTCTCACAAATCCTCGTTCTACCAAGTCCTGAACCTGTTGATAGGCCGTACTGCCGCGTAAATTAATTAAATCCGCTTGTAAAATCGGTTCTTTTATTGCGATCGCTGCTAAAGTGCGGAGGGTTCCCGTGCCTAATTCGGCCGGGATCAGGTCTTCGATCAAATTCTGATAAGCTGACCGCAATTGTAAACTATAACCGAGGGGGGTTTCCACCACTTCCAAGGCACTATCCCGGTGGGCATAATCGGACATTAACTCGATCATAGCATCTTCCACCGTCAAGCGATCGCTGTTGGTTAATGTCACCATCTCGGTTAAGGGGACAGGCTGCCCTTTTAGGTAAAGTATCGCTTCTAGACGGGTAGCTAGTCTGATCTCTTGGTGGGCTTCCGCGCTCAATCTCGACTACCTAAGTTTAGACACTAAGCTAATATTCTACTAGAAAACGAACGAGAAAATTATGGAAACTTTTTGGAGTCAGGTTTTAGACTTTTGTTATCAGGCTACCGAGCAGGTGGGCGATCGCCTAGTAGCTGATTTTGGCAAATTACAGGCCACCAATAAAGCAGATGGGACTTTAGTGACGGCTGCCGACCGTTGGTCCGATGGCGAATTGCGATCATTAATTGCCCGCACTTTCCAGGATCATGGAGTCTTAACCGAGGAAACTACCCATATTTTCCCGGATCAAGAATGGTCTTGGGTAGTGGATCCAATCGACGGCACGACTAATTTTACTCGCGGTATTCCCATCTGGGGCATTTCCCTGGGACTTCTCTACCGGGGGACTCCTGTGTTCGGATTTGTTTATCTCCCCTGCCTGAAACAGTCCTATTATGGTTATTGGTACGGTGAGACGGGTTTAACCGGTCCAGAGGGGGCCTACTGCAACGGTCAACCGATTCACACCAGTGACGATTTTCCCAGCAAAAATCATCTGTTTAATCTCTGCGCTCGTAGTACAGGTGTATTAAAAAAACCCTTTCCCTGCAAAGTGCGGATGATAGGAGTGGCTAGTTATAATCTGCTTTTGGTTGCCGATGGCACTGTCTTGGGAGGAGTGGAAGCAACCCCGAAAGTCTGGGATATTGCTGCGGTTTGGGCAATTCTACAGGCCGCTGGCGGAGTATTTATCTCTTTAGGAGAAAAGATTTTTCCCTTGCAGGTGGGGGAAAATTATAGTGATCGATCCTATCCCTGTTTAGCCGTGGCTCGATCGAATTTAGCGCCAGTTTTCTTGCCTTTAGTCGGTTTTCTCAAGGATGTTGCTTGAATGGAGAATTGCTCAGGTTAGAATAGCTGCATTTATTGGTTTTATCTCTATTTAGGGCTTGCTGAATAAATCTAAAAACCTTGTTGGATAATATCTTTAAGCTTGTTTGAAATCAAAAACTGCCAGCCCTTGGAGTGATCAGGGGGGAAATTTAGGCACTTTTTGCCTGAAAATTAGGTAATTGACCCCCTGAAAATCGGTAAAACCCTACATTCCACACCCTACACCCCACACCCTGCCCCCACGAATTTATTTCATGAGTTTTGATACTTCCTCTCTCAGCGAACGCAACGATAAAGCCGAAGTCTATCAGCCGGTAATTATTCGCCTCGAAAATGTGTCTAAAATCTACGGCAGTGGCGAAACCATAGTTAAAGCCCTCAATAACATCAATTTAAGCCTAAAAAAAGGGGAATATTGCGCTATTATGGGGGCTTCAGGTTCGGGAAAATCCACAGCCATGAATATTATCGGCTGTCTTGATCGTCCCACCTCGGGGTCTTATTATCTAGAAAATCTGGACGTTTCCACGCTGCCGGATGGGGATTTAGCTCAGATTCGCAATCGTAAAATCGGCTTTGTTTTCCAGCAATTCCATCTTTTACCCCAGATGAGTGCGCTGGAAAATGTCATGTTACCGATGATTTATGGTGGGGTTTCTCCTCAAGAAAGAAAGGAAAGAGCGATCGCTGCTTTAACGAGGGTAAAATTAGATAATCGACTGCACAATAAACCCAATCAATTATCGGGAGGACAACAGCAGCGCGTCGCTATTGCTAGGGCAATTGTCAATCAACCCATATTATTACTTGCTGATGAACCGACGGGGGCCCTAGACTCGAAAACTACCCAAGAGGTGATGGCTATTTTCTCAGAATTGAATAACAGTGGTATTACTATCGTGATGGTAACTCACGAGGCTGATGTGGCGCGTCACTCTCAGCGCATTATTTGGTTTAAGGATGGTGAAGTGGTTTATCCTAATCTCGCACCGACGGATTTACACGAGGTGATTGGGTAGGGTAGGGATTTTTCAGTTATCAGTGAAAAGAAAACGGCAACTTCCTAATTAGATATCTGTTAGGGATTGGGAAGAAAACCAAAAAGTTTGGCTGCCCCTCCTAAAATGGCAACAACCAAAGCGATTAGAATCCCTCGATTGGTAAATTCCTGATTAGCGACTCTTGCAGTTAATCCTTTAATTTCTGTGGTTAGTCGCTCATCTAGGGCTTTAATCTCCCCTTTTAACTCTGATTGTCCTATCTCTAGCTTGTTAACATCCCTTTGTAGAGAGTCTATTTTTCCCTCAATCCTTGTCAGAACAGCTTCTAGGGAATAAGTCACGGTTTCGTTAGACATGGGCTAAACTCCTATATTTTGCTATGTTGCAATCGCCTTATTTAGGGGTTGCCACTGAGTAGAGAAAATCTGATGCTGACGGTGATTATTGCCCCGATACCGGCACTAATTCCCCCAACAATCAGAGGTAAAATTAACCCTCGAAATCCCTGTAAGTCAGAAACAGACTTAACTAAAACAGATTGTTCATTTTCTACTTTTTCTAATCTTTTATCGATGCCCTCAATCTTAAAGCCTAAGGCTTTAATCTCCCCTTTTAACTCCGATTGTCCTATCTCTAGCTTGTTAACATCCCTTTGTAGAGAGTCTATTTTTCCCTCGATCCTTGTTAGAACAGCTTCTAGGGAATAAGTCACGGTTTCGTTAGACATGAGCTAAACTCCTATATTTTGCCATGTTGCGGTCTCGCGTAGCGAGCGCGTTGCGACCGCCTAATCTTCTTTGGGCGCGATTGCTCCAGTGGGGACTAATTCTGATAATTCTACAGGCTGTACTCAGTAGCGATCGCATTAAAATAATCACACAATCAATTAAAAGTATAATAATACTAAATCCATTGAGTACAGGCTAGTTATGAGGAGAGGCACTCATGCAATAGGCAATAGGCAAAAGAGGGAATAAATAATCATTCTTTAATAACCGGATTTAATATTAGTAAAAATTATCAATTGAATGTTAAGAAGTGCGGAAATTGGGATTTAATACTGCTCACTTAAAACTCAAATCTGATAACTGGTAACTGGTAACTGATAACTGGTAACTGGTAACTGGTAACTGATAAATCCTTAGATTTCGGGGGCTTTTAGGGAATAAAGGGAGAAACTAGCGGTTTTTGCCTTTGCCTGTTGCACTAAACTGGGTACAGAATTACGCGCTAGGGCGGTTAATTTATTGGTAGTAGCATCGTAAATCGTCGTGGCCACTTTGGGATAGAGTCCAATGCCGATAATTGGCACTAATAGAGAGGCGATAATAAAGACTTCCCGGGGTTCCGCATCCACTAGGGCATGGTGTTCTTCTAATTCCTTATTTTCCGGCCCGTAGAGAATTTCTCGCAACATGGACAAGAGATAAATCGGAGTGAGAATGACACCGATAGCCGCTAAAAAGACGATAATAACGCGGAAAGTGGGACTATAGGCATCACTGGTGGCAAAACCGATAAATACCATTAATTCCGCCACAAAACCGCTCATCCCGGGCAAAGCGAGGGAAGCGAGGGAACAGGTAGTCCACATGGCAAAAACTTTCTTCATTTTCTTGCCGACACCGCCCATCTCGTCTAACATCAGGGTATGGGTGCGATCGTAGGTACAACCGACCATAAAGAATAAACTCGCCCCAATCAGTCCGTGGGAAATCATCTGTAACATCGCCCCGCTTGTACCAATATCGGTAAAGGAAGCCATACCAATCAGGACAAATCCCATGTGAGAGATGGAAGAATAGGCAATTTTGCGCTTAAGATTGCGTTGGGCAAAGGAGGTTAAGGCGGCGTAGATAATATTAACTACCCCTAAAATCACCAAAACGGGGGCGAAAACGGCGTGAGCATCGGGTAACATCCCCATATTCATGCGTAGGAGCGCATAACCACCCATTTTAAGCAAAATTCCCGCTAGTAACATATGGGCAGGGGCAGTGGCTTCGCCGTGGGCATCCGGTAGCCAAGTATGAAGAGGGAAAATCGGCAGTTTTACCCCGTAGGCAATCAGAAAACCAGCGTAGAGGAATAATTGCAGTTTCAGGGGGAAATCCTTGCCAGCAATAGTCACCATGTCAAAGGAGACGGTATCGCCATAAAAAGCCATCGTCAGCGCCGCTACAAGGATGAATAGAGAGCCTCCGGCGGTGTAAAGGATAAATTTGGTGGCCGCGTAGAGACGGCGTTTACCGCCCCAAATGGAGAGGATCAGATAGACGGGGACTAATTCTAATTCCCAGACGAGGAAGAACAGTAACAAATCCTGTACGGCAAACACCGCAATCTGTCCCCCGTACATCAACAGCATCAGGAAGTAGAATAGTTTCGGTTTAAAAGTCACCGGCCAAGCCGCTAAGATAGCTAGAGTGGTAATAAATCCCGTTAAGATAATCAGAGGCATGGAGAGGCCATCGGCTCCTAAGGACCATCTTAGGTCAATTTCGGGCAACCATTGGTAACTTTCCACTAATTGCAGATTGGGATTAGCGAAATCGTAACTGCTATAGAAAGCGTAGATAATTAGGGCAAAGTCGATTAATCCCACCGTCAGAGCAAACCATCTCACGGTTTTACCGTCTTTATCGGGAATTATGGGAACCAATAAAGCGGCGACGATAGGAAAAAGGATGATGACAGTTAACCAAGGAAAGTTCGTTAGATTCATCGGCTGTTTTAATATTTATTTAATCGTCAGAATCGAGAAATTAAGCTAGGGCTTTTTGGCGGTTTTACCTAGCAAAACCGCCTTTTTTTCGCTTGTTCTCGCGGTTACATTTGACTGTACCTAAATCAATCTAGCAATTATTTTCCTGTCCTTGTCTGTTAATATTGTTAAGTTTCAAGAGACTTCTGGCCTAATTAGGGTTTGCTAAAAAAGTTTTTCGGTGGGGGCAGGGTGTGGGGTGTGGGGTGTAGGGTTTTATACCATTAACCCATCCTACAAATAATTGTGCCTCCCTACTTAATCGGGCAAATCAAAGAGAACCCCCGTCATATAACGCTCTGCCCATTCCCAACCGAAGGCTTTTTCTAGTACACGACGAGTTTTATCGTTTTTTTGCTGTTGACTACAATAATCCCGTTGTCCCTGTAAATAAATGCGCGCTTCTTCCCCGGAAAGGGGCTGACTTTCCTTAGCACATTTGCAGTGAATTGTCAAGAAATCTGTTACTTTTTGTAAAAATTGTCGTTCCTCGGCGGCGGTTTCGGGACGAATAAACAGACAATATTGGGAGAAAATATGACCCCAAGGCGGCAAATCACGAGCTTGGGCGAAATCGACCGCAGGTAAAGCCGCTAAAGCTTGATTATAGGCACTAGAGAGGGTTTTATCGCCACTGGTGGGAGAAAGATCCACAATAGCGGCACTGATTCCCGCTTTGCCGGAGACTATATCACATCCAAACATCGGCAGCGGATATTCTGGACGGGGGAACATGACACAGTGAAGTATATCCAAACCATTGCCCAGTTTAGCCAGTTCTAGGTGCATTTTGCGGAACTGGGGAGTTTGATAGCAGCGATTCTCGATAATTAATTTTTCCCCTTCTAAACGTCCCTCCACATAGCCTAAACCTTCCGGCAACTCAAAGGGCGACAAATCAAGATAATTTTCCCAGTGGGAGAGAATTGCTGTGGCTAATTGTCCAATCAGGGGATGAAGCAACGGTAAAATTTCAGGGTTGGTAACGGCTATCATAGGTCAGTTATCAGTAATCAGTAATCAGTTATCAGTTATCGTCTCCCTATCTCCCTATTTTCCTATCTCCTGACATCTAAAATCCACTTTACCCCATGGAGCGATCGAGATTAGAACTGGGAAACATAAAATTAACTTTTTGATCCTTCTCCCAATTTACCCTATGGTTAGCAGTGCCGCTCGTCCAAGACCTTCCTTAAAAACCCTCTGGCAAAAGATAGAATCTTCTCCGTTGCCAGAAACCGAGGAATCGATTATTTTAAGAATTCTGGTGCAAGCTTTAGTAATCGTCGGTATTATCGCCACCGATGTGGCTACCGATAGTTATACCAGTATTTGGGCTGTTCCTCTCAGTATTATCGGCGGAATCTGGAGTTGGCGACGCAGGCAAAAGCGCAATATCGGGGCAAAATTTTGTATAGCGATCGGAATGTTGGTAGTTTTGGCGCTATTCTTGGGGGATATCGTTGCGATGCAGGATAGTCGTATTGCTCTAACACAATTACTAATTCAACTGCAAATTCTCCATAGTTTTGACCTGCCCCGACGCAAAGATTTAGGGTATTCTATGGTAATCGGTTTAATTCTCTTGGGAGTCGCCGGGACAATCTCCCAAACCCTCGCTTTTGCGCCTTGGTTAATCCTATTTCTGTTTTTATCCCTACCTACCCTAGTTTTAGACTATCGTTCTCGTTTAGGTTTAGATAATCTCAATCAGAGTCTCCCTTTCTTCTCAAAGAAATCCCCGCGTCTAGCCACAAAAAAATTAGTTTCCCCGCAAAATTCCCCCCTTTCTCCCAAACGTTTTGGGATTTTCTTTCTGACAATTCTCCTCTTGGGATTGACAATTTTTGCTCTGATGCCGCGTTTTCCGGGTTATCAAATTCAATCTTTTCCCGTCAATAGTCCAGCAGGTATGGAAAATCAGGGTTTTGAACAGGGAAACCGACAAATCGTTAACCCCGGCTATGTGCGCGAGGGTGAAACGGGGAATGGTGGCGTAAATGGCGGTAATAGTCCCACTACAGGGTCAGGACAGCTAGATCTTACCTTTTATTACGGTTTTAACAGCCAAATCAACCAAAATTTGCGAGGAAGTATGACTCCCCAGACAGTCATGCGGGTACATTCTCAAGCCCCCGGATTCTGGCGCGCCATGGCCTTTGATCGCTATACTGGTCAAGGGTGGCAAATCTCGCGAGATCAAGAAGTAGAGGATTTAAATCGCAGTAGTTGGTCCTATCGCTTTTTTGTGCCGCTACCCGCAACCCAGGCCAAAACCCATCAGGTAGTCCAAACCTACAGCATTGTCTCCAGTTTACCGAATATTATCCCTGCTCTTACTTCGCCCCAGTTTCTCTTTTTTCCCACTCGACAGGTATCTTTGGACCGAGAAAATAGCTTAAGGTCGCCGGGGGGGTTAGCGGAAGGACTAACTTATACTGTAATCTCACAAGTGCCGGAACGTAATCGCAGCCAATTGCGATCGGCCCCAGAAACCTACCCTAAGTCTATTCTCAAGCATTATTTACAAATTCCTGCCGAAATTGCCCCGAAAGTCAGCCGAAAAACCGAGGAATTGCTGGCCAAATCTCCCAAACCTTTAACCTCTCCCTACGAGAAGGCCCTATATTTGGCCCAAGCATTGAAGCAAAACTATGAATTAAAAACCGATTTGCCCTTTTTAGCCGAAAATGAGGATTTAGTCTCGGCCTTTTTGTTTCGTTTTCAGGGGGGTTACGCCGATCATTTTTCCACCGTGTTAACGATTATGTTACGCTCGATCGGTATTCCTGCCCGATTAGCCACCGGTTTTGCCCCTGGCCAGTTTAATCCTTTCACTGGCTTTTATGTTGTCCAAAATACGGACGCTTACGCCATCACAGAGGTGTTTTTCCCGGGTTACGGTTGGTACACTTTCGATCCTATCCCAGGCCACGAATTAATTCCCCCATCCTTTGAGGAAGCGGAACCTTTTAGCGTCCTCAAGCAATTTTGGCAATGGGTGGCCGGATGGTTGCCTTCTCCAGTCACGGGTTTTCTCGGTCTGATTTGGGAAAATGTTATCGTTACTATCGGTCAGTTATTGACCTGGTTATGGCGCTTTATTTCCGGCAGTCTTTTCGGGGGAATTCTCGGTGGTTTAGTCGGGGTCGTCTTCGCCTACGCTGGTTGGTTAGGATGGGGACAGTTCCATCGTTGGCGTCGGGGTCGCAAGTTAGCAAAACTACCACCGATCGAGCGTTTATACCAGCAAATGTTAGGAATCTTAACAGAAGCCGGTTATGGTAAACATCCCGCTCAAACCCCTTTAGAATACGCCACCGCCGCCCGCCGCGTCCAACCGCCGCCAGTGGCGAATATTATCGAGGAGATTGCTCGCGCCTACGTTGATTGGCGTTATGGCGGGAAATCGGCTAATATTGAGAGTTTACGCCGACGTTTTCGAGAGTTGCTCAAGCTAGTGAAAAAGTGAGCTTGAGCCTATAGTTAGGGTTTGCGGCAAAAAGTTTTTCAGCAAATCCTAAATAATTAGTCTTTAATAACTGGATTTAGTATTACTTGGCGATCCTTTGATAAATGGCGATCGCATTGCGCTAATCCGATGGCTTCGACTAAAATAAATATGCTAGGATTGGGGTAATTTATCTGGATCAAGTTATTCCCTAGCTTAAATAAATACTCATTCCTCCACTGACAAGATATCATCATGGATCTACCAGCCTTTGATCATAACCTTCATCAGTCCGATACTACCCACACTTTACATACTCATGCGGATTCGTCGCTGGATTTGCACGACCACCAAGATTTGTTAAGCGACCCTAATTTGGGAGTTCACCACGATCCCTTTGTCCCATCTAATATCAGCATTTATGAGCCTCATCATATCCATAATGCTTTTGAGCATCAGGGTTTAGCAGATTATCAACCCCATCACGCTAATGGTTTATTAGACCATCAATATTCTCAAGTTGATCATCCTTCTCATTTTGATCAAGGTTTTGAGAACCAGCACTTAGCAGATTATCACCCTCATCATGCTAACAGTTTCCCAGACCATCAATATTCCCACGCAGATCATACTTCCCATTGGGATCATCTTTCACAGCGATCTGGTTCTGAGACGGCTTCTGAGTTATTAAGTAAAGCCAATGAACTAGAGAAAAAAGCTAACGATAGTTTAAGTAGTTCTCAGAGTCACAGTAAAGAAGCCGATTGGCATCGTGAGCATAAAAACCAGTCAGATGCCTCTAGTCATGGGAAAGAAGCCCAAAATGCGATGGCTGAATCTGAGAAATATCAGGCGGAAGCTCAAAAGTTAAGGGAACAGGCGAAAAAAGTTTAAGTTTCAGCCTTGAAAAATCTCGTATTTGCTCAAAAGTAATTATCATTAACTTATTGTGGATAATTTTAAAATATGCCCTTAGATAAGATAGCTGCTGATGCCTTAATTTATGCCGGTGGTGCAGCTTTTAGTGCGCTGGTATCGAGTGGAAATAATGCTTGGTCAGCATCAGAAAATCGTAAATCTTCTGAAAGTATCAGTCGGCTAAATCGGGATTCTTCCGAAGAAATTGCTCGATTAAGTAGAAAGCATTCCGCAGAATTGCAATATAATCAATTAAAATTTTCCGTATTGCAACAAAGAGAAAATCAAGAATTTCAAAGAGAATTAGCTGAACTTAACCACGAAAGAGCGAAGGAAATTGAGGCTTTTCGGGCGCAGGTTAACTTTGCGATTAATCAAAAAAATCTGGATTTTCAAAAATGGCGTTTTGAGCAGGAAAAGAAGATTCAGTATGATATTTTGCAGTTACAGCAAGATTTTCAGCGTGATTTGACCCAAATTCAGCATCAAAATGCTTTAATACAAATGCGGGAAAGGCTTAGGGAAGATAAATCGCCTATCGCCAATTTAGCATCTGATTTACTGGAAAATTCTTTCGCTCATGGCATAATGCCTTTAAAAGTGCTACTTGCACCCCCTAGCTTAGATTACGATCCCAGTTCAGGCAAACCCTATCAAGCTAGTTATGAAGGGTTTTTGTCTAAGGAAATTGAGCAATTTCTTCATCAGGGTTATTTGAATAGTAAGCAATATCCTGTCCAGTTATTAGATAAAGCTTGGGAATCCAATAAGCGGGGCGGGGGGTCGGCTTTGCAAGCGCTTCATGCACAATTAAAAAGTATTCCTATTTTAGTTTTAGAGTCTGAAATTCCCTTGGGGGAACTCAATTTTCGTGCGGGTTATTGGTCGGGGGGCGATGTTTCTTACACGCAGGCGACGATTTTATCTGGTCAGTCTGTTGCTGATTTACTGAATAATTCAGCGAAAAAAAGGGCTTTGGAGTGGGAAATCACTCGCCAGAAGTTACAATCTCTGGGTAAGGATGAAGCCTATATTAAAAATATGGGCGGGGTGAACGAGGAGAATTTACAAATTTTCTACAAGGAGTTAGCTGAAAAAGAAGAGTTAGAAAAGCATGGCATTGATACTTCTAATCTGCCAATCGGCAAAGAGTATAAAATTACAGACCAAGACTACAAGAGTTTTTATAGCTATCTGGCAGTATGGCACTGTTTAGTCATTGGACTTTATGCGGATATTCTCTTTCTGGGAAATTCTTGGGAAAATACGCCTTTGTTACCGAGCTTGATTCCCTATTTGTTGGAAAAGTACAAGAATCATTCTTTTTTAACGTCGGAGTTTTGGCAGATGGGAATTTCAACCGTTGTCAAAGCTTACGGGCAGTTTTACGATACTTTAAAATCGGATGCTCCCTCTTGTTTGCCTGAAATCCGCATGAAGTTGGCGTTATCTTTGGCTAATTTACCAAGTCAGTATCAGTATTTGGCTTTAGAGCAAGGTAATAAGGCTTTTTCAGATTGGTTACGAGCTAATGATGCGCCTTCGGACAAGGTTTTTGATCTCGACAATGACGCTGATTGTCAGCTTTTGAAACGGATTATTTATCAAGAAGATAAGCCGTTTTTAGAGTCTTTGAAGTTGTTATTAGAGAAGGTTAAGGATGCGGACGGGATTGATGGGAGCCAAAGTGCGGGGATTAATAGTCTTTTGGCAGGTTGGCAATTCTTGAATCGTTTTGGTAATATTCCCCACTTACCCGCAATGGAAGTAGTAAGTGAGCCGATGGTTGTGGAGGAAAAACTCAAACATGAGGAAAAGACGATTACTCCTATCGCAGACTTTACTAAATTAGATTATTTGTTGTCTCAACAAGCGTGGAAACAAGCAGAAGAAGAAACTCTTGCAATGATGTTTAAAATCGTGAATAAGAGTAAGCGAAGTGATTATCTAAGTGGGCAAGACTTTCTGGATTTTCCTCGTATTGAGTTAGAAATAATTGACCGATTATGGAGAAAATATAGTGATGAAAAATTTGGATTTTCAGTACAGAAAAAAATCTGGATAGAGATAGGCGGTGGAAGAGGAGTAGTCTATTACCACGGCAGGGTTTACTCACTGGATCAGAATACTTTGCGTAAATTTGGAGAAAAATTAGGTTGGAGACGCGAAATTGATAAAGAAAATTGGTCTTTTGATCTAACTAATAATCTTATAGAAGCACCACAAGGACACAGGCCATGCCTAATAATGGGGTCACCTTCTGACGGTGACGGTATTGATGTGACCGGTTTGATATCTCTTTACTCCTCCTTAAATTATGAGGAACAAGAATAATAGCTTTCTCTCATTAATAAGACATGGGTATTTTGAGAGTTCACAGAATGATTGTTGTTCCTTAGTAGGTTTTCGTGTTGTTTGTGTTCCATAGAATTTATCACGGCTTCCATGCTTGTGAGTTAATCCGCAAGCGCCGGATCGAAGCTCGACGGGCCGAGATTGCTACTAACGCTCAGGAAGTGTTTAGGGTTTGCTGAAAAAGTACGGGCGAAGCATTCGGATAGAAAATCTCCGGTTTCACCGATAGGTTACTGCCCGAATGCTTCGCCCCTACAGGGCGCGGGCCGATGAAGACGCGATGACTAAACGCTTTGTTATCGATACCAATGTTATTATCAGTTAATATCGAGAGATTACGCCAACGTTTTCGAGAGTTGCTCAAGCTAGTGAAAAAGTGAGCTTGCAGTTATCTTAATGGTGAGGTAGGAAGTTTTCGTTTTGGGGAGTCGATCGCCGGTCGTCCATAGCAAATTAGGTTACACTTCATCTTGATGAGAAAGGCTATAAACAAGACTATGTTAAGAAATGTAACCAAGGACGAAACCCTTACTGTTGCCTTGTCTGCACAGTTAACTTTATTTTTGTCCGACTACCGATAATTCTCAGCCAGTAATTTATAAGCAGATCAATGTCATCTTGTCAAGTATTTGAACAATCAATTCAGATTAAAGCTAGTGCCACGACGGTGGAGCGTTGTATCACGGATTTAGAGTTAATGCGTCGTTGGTTGAATCCGGTGTTAGTTTGTGAACCTATCGGCGATTGGAAGACCGATATCGGTGGGAGAAGTCGTTTTTTGATTCAAATTCCCCTAATTCAGCCAACGCTAAAAAGTACGGTGATTGAGAGGGAACCGGGGTTAATTGTCTGGCAATTTGAAGGCTTTTTTCGCGGATGCGATCGCTGGGAATGTCAACCCAATGATGACGGCACTTGTTTAATCAATCGTTTTGAGTTTGCGATTCCTAATCCGGTTGTGGGGTGGGGATTCCAGCAATTCGCCGCCAAATGGACTAAAAAGGATATGGAAGCGCAATTAAGAAGATTAAAACGAGTAGCCGAGGAAATTTATCTACTTTCAGCAACAAGTTAAGCTGATGGGGTGGTAAGCGGGGGGTTTTGGGGATGGGAGAATACCCTCACCCCCAACAGCTAACCCCTGATCCCTAATCGATCGAGATCGACTGGGGACTGTTGCCGTTATCCTGATTATTGTCGTTAAAACTGACTAATCCCTGCTGTTCTAACCATTTTTTGAGGGGATCGTCCGAAAGTTTCAAGCGCAGTAATCCAGAGGCAAAACCACCGAAAAAAGCGATCGGTTGTTGAATCAGTTCTTTAACAACGGGTTGTAATTCATCGAGAAACATCTTATTCTATCTCCTGATATTGTCACACCTATCAATGTTAAGTTAATTGAAGTGATTCTGTAAGACTAGCATGACTGAAACTTCCGACACGGTGAAAAAATCTTTCCGGCTAACCCCGTTTATTTTCCTGGGAATACTGCTCATCTGGCTAGGAATTAGGTTAATTGCTCCCGATAGCGTTAGTTTATTCGCCGGTACTCGTCCCGATTATTTGGGAGTCAGGGAGGGTAAACTGGCTCCTTGTCCAGTCACTCCTAATTGTGTTAGTAGTCAGAGTCAGGATCAGGCTCATTCGATCGAACCCCTTAGTTATCAGGGTAGCGGTGAAAAAGCGATCGAGCAATTAGCTAAAATTATCGCCTCCCAACCGAGAACTAAAATTATTAACCAAGATAGTAACTATCTCTACGCCGAATTTAGCAGTCAATGGATGGGATTTGTCGATGATCTAGAATTTTCTCTTAATCCTAGCAAAAATGCGATCGATGTTCGCTCCGCCTCCCGGTTAGGAGAATCGGATTTAAATGTCAATCGAGAACGAGTGGAAACCCTGAGAAAACTCTTTTCAGTGATCAGTAAACAGTAAACAGTGAAAAGTAATCGGGTGCATCTCAATTTTGTAGAAATATCTATACTACATTTGGGCGCACGCGATGCGCCCCTACCATTGGTGCGATAATATTATTATTGTAGGGGCGAATTGCATTCGCCCTCTTTAAATGACTTCTGCTGCTCACCTATATGTCAGAGAAAGTCACCAATAGGAGATGCACCCAATCAGTAATCAGTAATCAGTAAACGGTGAAATGACTCAGAGAATACTGACTCGGAGAATAATATAAGAAAAATTATGTTTCGTCCCCAACCGATACCAGCAAAAGCAGGACAGGAATCCGTCTGGGATTATCCTCGTCCCCCGCGCCTAGAATTATCGCCTAAACACCTAAAAATTATCTTTAATGGGGTGATAATTGCCGATACTAAAAGCAGTTATCGAGTTCTAGAAACCAGTCATCCTCCAGTTTATTATCTACCGCCCCAAGATATTAAAATGGAATACCTGCAAGCCACAGCAGAAAAGTCTTTTTGTGAGTGGAAAGGTCTAGCGGGATATTACAATATCACCGTTGGGGATCAACAGGCAATTAACGTCGCTTGGTATTATCCAGATCCGACACCAGAGTTTCAAGCAATTAAGAATTATCTGGCTTTTTATCCCGCCAAAATGAGTGCTTGTTATGCCGATGGGGAATTAGTACAACCGCAACCCGGCAACTTTTACGGGGGATGGATAACCTCCGATGTGGTTGGTCCATTTAAAGGCGTTCCCAATAGTTGGGGCTGGTAATCACGTTAAGTAAGTAGGGTTTGCTGAAAAAGTTTATTGGTGGAGTCAGGAGCCGGTCGTCAGGAGATTATTTTTATTTATTCTTCCCACACCCCACTTCCCCAAAACCCCACACCCCACACCCCACACCCCACACCCCACTTCCCCAAAACCCCACACCCCACACCCCACACCCCACACCCCACACCCCACACCCCACACCCTACACCCTACACCCCACATCCCCTTAACTCCTAGTTTCTACTTTTTACGAGAAATTATGACTATATCCCAACCCGATCTAGAACCCACTTGGATGACGATTATTCGCCTCTTGCGCTGGGATAAACCCGCCGGTAGGTTAATTTTGATGATTCCCGCTTTATGGGCGGTATTTTTGGCGGCAGACGGGGTGCCACCGCTACCCTTGATCGGGGTGATCATTTTGGGAACTTTGGCCACTAGCGCCGCTGGCTGTGTGGTTAACGATCTTTGGGATCGGGATATAGATCCACAGGTCGATCGCACTCGTAACCGTCCTTTAGCGGCCAGAGCTTTATCGATCAAGGTTGGTTTGATTATCGCTCTAATTGCTTTCTTTTGCGCCGCAATTTTAGCTTTATATCTGAATTTCCTGAGTTTTTGCCTATGTTTAGCCGCCGTTCCCTTGATTATCTGCTATCCTCTCGCCAAGCGTTTTTTTCCTGTACCCCAATTGGTTCTTTCTCTCGCTTGGGGTTTTGCGGTTTTAATCTGTTGGAGTGCCGTCACCGGGTCGTTAGATAGTAATACATTTATATTATGGGGAGCGGTGATTTTTTGGACATTGGCATTTGATACAATTTATGCTCTGTCCGATCGAGAGGATGATCTCAAGGTTGGTATTAACTCTAGTGCCATATTTTTCGGCAAATACGCCCCGGAAGCCGTGGGGGTCTTTTTTGCCATAACAGTAGGTTTATTGGCTTGGGAGGGGCAAAAAATGCAGTTATCAGCCTCTTTTTGGCTAGGGTTGGGTCTAGCGGCGATCGCTTGGTTGCGTCAATACTGGTTGTTACGTCAATCGGATTTACCCAAACCAGTTTATGGTCAAATGTTCGGTCAAAATGTTTGGGTCGGTTTTATTTTATTAGCGGCTATGATTGCGGGGAGTTATTTTTAAATAAGTAAATCGAGTAATTTTTGACTCTTTCGGTCTTCCCAAGCGTTTTTTAAGCTCGATCACTATAAAATCAAGTTAGTAAATTACCGCCCCTTAACTAATGTCTAACTCGAAATCCGATAACGTTTGGAATCACAAACCCCGTTGGTGTCAACCTTGGTCGATTTTATTGACAGGAATTACCCTAATTGCTGGGTGTTGGTTTTTAACTCAGCGTCTCTGGTTAACCCTACTCCTATCTATTCCTATACTCCTCTGGTGGTTTGTCTTCCTAATTCTTTATCCGCGGACGCTGCAGCAACAGTTAAACACAGAAAGAATCGGGGAAAGCATTGATTAAAACAGGAAAGACAGGACAGGGATTTTTATCCTGTAATTGACTACTTTCATCTCCGCGAAAAGTGTTCCAACGGAAGGGAGCTTTTTTTTCACTCGACATCCATAAAAGTCTTTTTGCTCGCGTCATCGCTACATACAAAAGTCGGTATTCTTCAGCTTTTTTA
The DNA here is from genome assembly GCF_020245305.1 of Microcystis sp. M20BS1. NCBI lineage: Bacteria > Bacillati > Cyanobacteriota > Cyanophyceae > Chroococcales > Microcystaceae > Microcystis > Microcystis sp. M20BS1. Next base: position 43,550 of record NZ_JADBUZ010000103.1, read on the forward strand.
AGTTGTCCAGCTTCTAACCAAGCGCTTAAAGGTGGGGGAATAATTGGTATGCTGTCGGGGTTTAAATAGCGTTGATGAACCGCTGCTCGAATTTGCGCCCGGGCCACTTCTGCGAGGGTAAAATCTCCCAAAAATTTCGCCCCATTGGGGACCCAAGGTTTGCCTGGGATAATATCTTCGTGAAGAAAGGGAATAAAAACATAATCCCAGTCTAAACCCTTGGCTTTGTGCATAGTAATAATCGTCAGTTGTCCGGGACGAGTATAACAATCGTCGTTATCTTCTTCCACTCCTTCAAAGCGCTCAGAGGCGATAATTTCATTAAGAGTATTAATTGTATTTTTGAGAGAACTATTACCAGCAGTTTCCTGATAAATACGGGCGGTTAATTTTTGCAAAGTTGCTAATTCTGACCCCGAATATTGGAGAGTCATAGCGAAAAAAGACAGGAGTTGATAATGGGGTAATTCTAATCTAGCTTTTAGTAAACTGCAGCAATAACGACGGGCGATTTTTTCGTTAGATTTCAGTTCAGGATCGAGGGGAGTGGGATAAAGAAATTGTTCGGGATAGGTAACTAAAGGATTTAAGTCTTGGGCAGTAATTAAACCCCTCAATTGTAGCACTTCTAAAGCCGCTTTGAGATAATCGGGAGAGTGGGGACGTTCTACAAAAGCCAATAGTTTCAGCATTTCGGCGGGAATTTGGGAAAAGCGATCGATCTCGTTAGCTTCAAAAATTCTGATTTGATAACTTTTATAAAAATGGGCGAATTTTTGAGCAAAAAAGTGTCCTTGTCGATTTTCTCTAACGAGGATAGCGGCATTATGTTGAGGGTTTTCTTGAAGTAATTTAACTAGACGTTTTTCAATTAATTCTACTGTTTGATAAATGTCATCGGGTTGATAAATTTCTAATCCTTTTCCCTCCTTGACTGGATTAGGTTGGGGATCTTCGGCGCTGACGGGAAGAATCGCTTGAACTCGAAAAGGAGCCTCGGTAACTTTATGATTATCTTTTCCCTGTTTCCAATCTCGATCGACCCATTGTAAAACTAAATTAGCAGCTTCAATAATTTTAGTATTGCTGCGACCTGCTTGGTTCATAGTCGATAAATTGCCTTCGCTTTGACAACTTTCACAAAACCAATTAAAGTAAACAGGATCGGCGGGGGTAAAGGTGGAATTAATGGCTTGATTGGGATCGCCGACGCGAATTAAATTAGGTATTTCCCCGTCATTATTTTTTGCTAAAATAGTAATTAGTTTTTCTTGGAGAGGACTAGAATCCTGTGCCTCATCTTCAAAAACTCCAAAGACAGATTTTTGCCATTGTCGGCGAATTTTTTCTTCCTCTAATACCCGCAAGGCTCCTAAAATCATGTCATCATAATCTATATAGTTTTTCTGACGCATCAGGATTTCATACTGTTGGTACAAACCACTAGCAATAGCGAGAATTTGATAATTATCGTCGGTATAGTGGCTTAATTCCCAAACTTGCTGCGGTGATAATCCCGAACTTTTTAGCTCATGAATGGCCGTATAGGCAAGACTAGGTAAAATTTCGGTTCTCAGCACCGATTGACGGCGTAATCTTTCTGTTTCTTCCCCATCAAATTCTACTCCTTCTAATAACTTTTGATAACGAATTGGATCAGTAATTAGCCATTTTTCCACCGAGTTTCTAATAATTCTATGGCTAGGAGTCGGAATAACTAATGTAGAAGATTCGAGGTCTAATCCCGATAATTCTGGGTAACGACGGGCTAATTGTAGGGCCAGTCCGTGCAGAGTTTGGACGCTGAAACCTTGGGCCGAAAGTTGTAAATCTTGCAAACGTTGTTTAATTTTAGCTTTAATACTAGCGGCAGCCGAGCGGGTGTAGGTGACAATAATTAACTGTTTTTTAGCATGAAGTTGCTCACGAGCAATAACCATAGCGGCAGCTACGGCCAAACTGTGGGATTTTCCTGCCCCCGGCACCGCAGAAATGGCCATTTTTCCCCCTTGCCAATCGGCTAATTCCTGTTGTCCGGCTCGCAGTTGTTGCCGGAGATTGACCAGTAAACTTTCTCGATTAATTACTTTAGTTTCGCTCATTATTCTACGCCAATTTTATTTTTAGTTTAATTGTATTACTAATTATAGTTTCTTCTTAAACCAATTGCTGTAAAAGTTAGCTAGAGATAACTAGAATGGGGAGATGGGTTTTTTCAGTGAACAGTAAACAGTAATCAGTGAAAAGAAAGTAGCGAAGTTTTCACCTAACACTGTCCACTTAAAACTGTAATCTGATCACTGATAACTGATAAGTAGGTAGGTATTGAAAACTTTCAGATCCCCCCGCCTATCGGCACCCCCCTTATCAAGGGGGGCAGGGGGGATCGAACCTAAAATCCATTTGTAATTTAATTATAACCAGCTACTTAACTGATCACTGATAACTGATATGTAGCCAATTTTGTTGTACTTCTACCCGAATTTTGCCGGTTAAGGAGGAAGTGGCATCGCGATTAACACCAGTAATGAGATTAACCACTGACTCAACTTCGGCAAAATTAGGCGATGAGGGTAAATATTGAGCTAAAAATAAACGAATCACTCGTCTTTGTATCGCTAGAGGTAGAATTTGTAAAGGGGAGCGATCGAGTCTTTGTTGATCTAGATCGATAACTTGACGAAAAATATCCCGGGCAATACTATCTAAATAATCGCTTTCTGCTTCCAAAATTTCGGCAGTTTGGGCGAGATGTTTTTCAATTTGGGGGTTTAAATTAGTTTGCAGGTACGGTAATAATTCCAGACGGATGCGATTGCGAGCATAGCGTAAATTCTCATTAGCTCGATCATACCAGATCGGTAATTCTCGACTTTGACAAAAAGCGAAAGTTTCCCCGCGAGTGACATTTAAGAGGGGACGGACTAAAAAAATATCTGAGGTTAAACTTGTCAACCAAGTTAAGGCAGAAAGTCCATCACTACCCGCCCCGCGCATGAGATTATAAAGAAAAGTTTCCGCTCGATCGCTCCTCGTGTGTGCCGTGAGAAGATAATTAAAACCCTGTTCTTGGGCGATTGTTTGTAAAGCTTGATAACGCCATTGTCGGGCCTTGGCTTCCGTTTCCGCCATGGGGGGTGCGGTGGTAATATAAACAGGTAATTGCCAAATTTCGGCGATTTTCTGCACATGATCCACTAATCCTCGGTCGGAGGACCAACGGTGATCACAATGAGCGATCGCCAGTTGCCAACCCCAACGAGGGCGCAAATCCAGCAATAATTGACCTAAACATAGAGAATCCTGACCTCCCGACAATGCCACTAACAGAGACGCATTTTTAGGTAGTAATTGTCCCTTTTTCACCGTGGTTTCCAGACGAGTATGGAGAGGTGTCCAAAAATTAGCCAAAATTTTTAGATTTATTTACTTGACAAATGACAGATAACTAGAAAAAGAGAAGGGAGAGGGAATTATGAATTATGAATTATGAATTGGGAAGTATTTTCAGTGAACGGTAAACTGATAACTGATAACTGATAACTGATAACTGATAACTGATAACTGATTTAACCTTGCCAATTAACCCAATCTTGTGGTTTTAGGAAGACATCATAGAGTTTTGCTTCTGGGGTATTGGGTGCAGGTTGATAACAGTATTCCCAACGGACTAAAGGAGGTAAAGACATCAAAATTGATTCGGTACGACCGTTAGTTTGCAACCCAAAAATTGTGCCACGATCATAAACTAAATTAAATTCTACATAACGACCGCGACGATAGAGTTGAAACTGACGTTCTCTGTCACCGTATTCCGTCGAGTGCCGTTTCTGGACAATGGGAACGTAAGCGGGTAGAAAAGCTCGGCCACAGTCATTAATGAAACTAAAAATTTCTTCCCAGTTGCGGGGTTGTTGGGGAGATAATTTTTCTGAATAGATAGCGGCATCACTTTCGGCAAAGGGACCCCGATAGAGAGGGTCTAAACCGTCTTGGTAATCAAAAAAAATCCCGCCGATGCCTCTGGCTTCCTGACGATGATTGAGATAAAAATATTCATCACACCAGCGTTTAAAAACGGGATAATATTCGGGATGATGTTGGTCGCAAACCTGTTTAAAAGTGCGGTGAAAATGACTAGCATCTTCTTCAAAGCCATAGTAGGGAGTTAAATCGGCACCACCGCCAAACCACCAAACTGGGCCAGCTTCAAAATAGCGATAATTGAGGTGAACCGTGGGAATATAAGGATTGCGAGGATGCAAAACCATCGAGGTTCCCGTGGCGTAAAATTGATGACCGGCAGCCTCGGGCCGTTGTTTGGCAATGCTAGGAGGTAATTCTTTCCCCCAAACTTCCGAAAAATTCACCCCTGCTTGTTCAAAAATTGCCCCTTCCCGCAAAACTCGCGAACGTCCGCCGCCACCTTCAGGCCGTTGCCAACTATCTTCGATAAATTTTGCTTGTCCATCCACTTCTTCTAATCCCTGACAAATTTCATCCTGTAGGGATTTCATAAATTCACTGACGCGGCTACGGCTGTCACTGGCCGGCAAATTGGCAAGGGTGGGGGTTGTGGTGAATGCAGTCATACTCAAGGATCAAAATTGATAACTCAGTGATTATATTACTACCGGGTGATGAAACGGCCGCTCTTCGATACTTAACTTAACATTTAGAGGGATTGGCGGTGGGGAAGTGGGGAGCGCCGGAGCGCATATTAGAGTTAGTCCCGCTCCGGGGACAATAACACAGATACCCAACTTCTACCACCATGTCCTCCCGTCGAATCATCATCGGTGACGTTCACGGTCAATACGATGCTCTTTTGCAGCTAATGGAAGCAATCGCGCCTCAAGAAAAGGAACTGGTTTATTTCTTGGGCGATTTAATTGATCGTGGTCCTAATAGCGCCCAAGTGGTTGAATTTGTTCGTCAACACCGCTATCGTTGTCTATTAGGCAATCATGAACAGATGCTGCTAGAAGTATTGGGCAGCCAAGGAATGATGGGGGAAATGTTGCCGGCTTGGCTTTATAGTGGCGGTCATGCTACTCTCGTGAGCTATAACCACAAAATACCGCAAGATCACATCGATTGGCTGAAAACCTTGCCTCTTTACCCCGATTTAGGCGATATTTGGCTGGTTCATGCCGGTGTTTATCCCCATTTACCCCTAGAACTGGACTTCCCCGTTGACAAAAAGCCATAACCTATGCTGTAGGAGGGATTAAGAGAATTTCCGCCGCCCCGTTACTGGGTACAAATCAGGGAAACTCCCAATAAATCTAACGCTTTTTGTTGCAGTTGAGTCGGTCGAG
>NZ_JADBUZ010000104.1:0-10745 GCF_020245305.1 Microcystis sp. M20BS1
AAAATTGGAAAAATGGATAAGAATAGGCGGGATATTATATCAAAGTAGTGCCAGCATGATCCAGAAGCATTTGCCTGGTATTTGTAATTACTTTGAAAATCATATAACCAACGGATTAATTGAGGGAATGAATACCAAAATAAAGCTTATTAAAAGAATAAGTTATGAATTTACCAATTAAGCTGTTTGCTTGCTTTAATTCATAACAAAAATTAACACAGGAAAACCAAAAGAGCCAGCCGAAGCTTGCCCTGAGCTACGTCGAAGGGTATTGTCGTTAGGAAAAGCGCGATACTGCCCATAGAGGGGATGTAAAACCAAAAGCTGGGTGTAAAGTCCGTCTTGAGGCAATCCCCCGTGAAATAGGAAGCTCTCAACGACCTTGAGAGTAGTTCACTTTATCAAAATCTTCTAGAGAGGATATAGTGTAGAGAGAATGATGTATCTTAATATAAGTAAAGTTTCGTAACAATTCTGAAATCCTTTGCTCAACTCTACCCTAGTTCCCAGCAATCCCGATCGCCTGAAACCCCTAGTCCCCAACTGGGAAAAATGTCAATCCGTCTTTTGGACGGCAGCATTTCTGGTCTCGGTCCCCGTGTTCATGCAAGCGCCCCTAGTGCGCTACTATCCCGAAGTTAGCCTAGGTTTAACCTTTTTTTGGGTGGGGTTAGGGGTTTGGCTGCTCAAACAAGAAAAAATCAGTCTTTGGGGGGATTTACTTTTGGGCTTTAGTTGGAGTTGGTTAGCAGGTTCTCTCTACTGGGGTTGGTGGCGTTGGGAACCGTTGATCCATATTCCCATGGAAGCGATCGGGCTGCCCTTTGTTCTCTGGGGACTATACAAAGGTCGCGGCAAAGTGGGCAATCTTTTCTATCTAGGTTCTTTGTTAGGGACTGCCATCACCGATGTATATTTCTATCTAACGGGACTAATTCCCTACTGGCGACAATTAATGACCGTGGAACTAGACCCCAACCTAGTATCGCCGATATTTCATAACGCCTTGGCCCAAATTGAGACCCCCTGGGGCATCAGTTGGGCGATCGTGCTGCTCAACTTGCTCTTAGCGATCGGTATTTATCCTTTGCAAAAAAGGGTATGTCATTGGTGGGCATTTAGCGGAGCCGTATTGAGTACAATTTTAGTCGATGGTTTATTTTGGATTACCGCTTCTCTGGCTTAAGGGTTTTCCTAGCTAATTCCGGTTTCCATCTATTTACTTAGATAGATGAAAATGTGCGGAATCTTGCTATATGCTATATAATGTGTAGTTGCGACTGTCTATCTATTGCCGCTCATTTACCTGTGGATATACTGCCAAGAGAAAATCCCTATTTACTACTCCATAACGATAAGGGAGAGCGTTTTTTCCCTCTCGTGGGGAGATCTTACTGGACAATCGGACGGGGCAAAGATAACGATATCGTGATTAAGGATCACTGTATCTCTCGCAATCACGCTATTTTACAATCCACGGAAACAGGAGATTTTTATCTGATCGATCTCGGTAGTCGCAATGGAACTTTTGTCAATGGCAGAAGGGTAGCCATTCCCGTGACTATCCATAACACAGATCAGATCACCTTTGGCAAAACCGAGGTGCAGTTCTATCGTGCTACTCCCACCAATGTAGGCAAGCAACCGCGCAATTTAGAATGGGACACCCCTACCTCCTCCGTCCATGAACGGCGCTTAACATCGGTGATGGTGGTGGATATGCGGAATTTTACGGCTTTAACTAGGCAATTAGACGAAAAAGTGCTTTCTTCTCTGATTGGCAGTTGGTTTCGCCATGCCGGGGGTATTGTCCGCAGTTCTGGCAGTTGGGTAGATAAATATATTGGTGATGCGATCATGGCCATCTGGTTTCACGGCCAACAGGAAGTCAATCAAGACGATATCCTGCAAATTTTCCAAGCAATTATACAACTACATAACATGACTCGCACCTTAAGCGCACAATATCCCTTACCCTTTAAATTACGCATCGGTGCGGCGGTGAATACTGGTTATGCCATGGTCGGCAATACTGGCAGCGGTGAACATCCAGATTATACGGCGATCGGGGATACAGTCAACGCCGCTTTTCGTTTAGAGTCGGCCACTAAAGAAATAGGTAGGGATTTAGCCATCGGAGCCACTACCTACAGTCATCTCATCGGTTTACCCTATCTCCACCAAGCTTTCGAGCCACATACCGTCAGTCTGAAAGGATACGACGCTAAAACTATTACCTACGGAACCACTTTTGATCACTTGGATCGTTTCCTTGATGCCAATAGTAGTGAGGAGATGACTGGAATCACAGGATTTGCCAGCCGTGCTGGTTTTGGAGAATAAACACTGTCCACTTAAAACTCAAATCTGATCACTGATAACTGATAACTGACCTACTCTTCGGTAGCGGCGAGAACTAAATCTTCCTCCTCCAAGGCGGGGGGAACTTCGATTTCTTCCACTACTTCCGAGACGGTCCGGCCTTCCGCTTCCGCTAGACGTTTTTCTCGGTATTTAATCGCCATTTCTTCCGCTTTTTCAAACACTAACGGGCGATTTTTGAGCATATCTCCCGGTTCTGGTTCTAATTGTTTAGTCGAGAGGGAAATGCGACCTCTTTCAGCATCGAGATCGATAATCATCACTTTTAACTCATCATTGACATTGAAAACCGTGTGGGGGGTGTCAATGTGATCGTGAGAGATTTCGGAAATATGCAGTAAACCACTGACTCCACCAATATCGATGAAAGCACCGTAGGGCTTAATTCCGCGCACGGAACCGATTACCACCTGTCCCACGGCTAAACCGTTCATCTTGCGTTCCACTAAAGCGCGACGATGACTTAAAACCAGACGGTTGCGATCCTCATCCACTTCTAAAAACTTTAAGGGCAATTCCTGACCGACTAAATCCTCTTTCGCCTCTCTGGTGCTAATGTGAGAACCGGGGATAAAGCCACGGAGACCTTCAATTCTGACTAATGCTCCACCACGGTTAGTGGCGAAAACATTCGATCGCACGGTAGCATCTTCTTTTTGCAATTGACGCACCCGTTCCCAAGCGCGCATATATTCGATGCGACGGATCGACAGGGTTAGCTGTCCATCTTCATTCTCGTCGGTAAGAATGAAAAATTCCCTGGTTTCGTTGGGTTGTAAAACTTCTTCGGGATTATCGACGCGGTTGATCGACATCTCCTGCACGGGGATAAAAGCGGCGGTTTTAGCACCGATATCGATGAGCGCTCCCCGGGGTTCCATGCTGAAAACAGTCCCGGCGACAACATCTCCCGGACTGAAATGATAATCGTATTTGTCTAGAAGGGCGGCAAAATCTTCATGGGTAAAGCCTATGTTTTTGTTTGCAGTTTTTTGGGTGGTCATGTACGTTGTTTGGGCCTCGGAATTTCCGTAGGTTTTTCCTCCTATGTGATGTACAGTTTCTAAATCAAGGAGATGCCTCCTAATTTAGTTTCTAGGTAGGGCCTAGGGGATGAACTGCCGCATCCGGCTTTCTTGCAGGCAATCCGCCTCAAGAATGACTTTTAAGAATCTAACCAGAGCTTGGGCTTGAAATAGCACAAGGGATCCTAATTATAACTGAATCGGGAACTATTTAAGACGAGGTGATCACGCTGGCTTCTTCCACTGGAGACCAAGAAGGATAGGCGCGTTCGATTTCGGAGGATTGCAGCAGCGCTAAAGCGGCGATAAAGTCTCTAATTCCCTGAAAATTGCCGTAAACCGAAGCAAAGCGCACATAGGCCACCTCCGATTCTTGCCGGAGATATTCTAGGACTAATTGACCGATCTCCTGACTTGTTACCTCCCGTTTTGAGTCTTGCTGCAGACGGGATTCGATATCATTGACGATCGCCTCTAATCTTGAGTGAGGAATGCCGGTTTTTTCGCAAGCGCGAACGATCCCTCGCAGCAGTTTGCAGCGATCAAAAGATTCCCGTTTACCATCTTTTTTAATCACCGTGATCGGCACGAATTCGATGCGCTCGTAGGTGGTGAACCGATATTTACACTGTAAGCATTCACGACGACGACGAATGCTCTGACCGTTTTCGGAGGAACGGGACTCTAAAACGCGACTATCGGTATGCTGACAATTAGGGCATTGCATAGGAGGCGCTCGGTGAGGGGAACCTTTAATTTAAGCCTTTAAATACGAAAACCAGAGCCGCTAACCTGCTTTTGACAAGCGGGCGGCTCAGGGAAGAAAATTATTAACCTAAACGGAGTTAAGAAATTTACTTTTGAATCCGGGGAGGTTCCCGGAAGGCAATGGCGAAGAAAATTACCGACAAAGCCATAGTTAAAACTAAAATGTAAGCGACGCTTTCCATGGTTGGACATCCTACAAGACTGCTATAACAATCCTATAGTATCAGGAAATGAGCTTTTCGGCTTGTCTGGGGATGTAATCTACATCCCCAGAATCAGTGGCAATCTATTTAACGCTAACTTTTGCCCCAGCATCTTCCAGTTTTTTCTTGATGGCGGCGGCATCATCTTTGTTAGTGCCTTCTTTAACCGCTTTGGGAGCGGCTTCTACTAGGTCTTTCGCTTCTTTGAGTCCCAAACCGGTCAATTCGCGTACCACCTTAAGGATAGCAATTTTCTTGTCGGCGGGAACTTCTTCGAGAACGACGTTAAATTCGGTTTGTTCTTCCACCGCTTCAGCAGCAGCCGCAGGAGCAGCCCCGGGGGCAGCCATAATTATGCCACCAGTTGGAGCGGCGGCACTAACTCCGAAGGTTTCTTCGATACCTTTGACTAATTCCGCAGCTTCTAAGAGGGTAAGAGTTTTGAGTTTTTCTAAGATTTCAGCTACAGCAGACATGGGTTAGACTCCTAATTGTTTTAAGTGATTGATTGGCGCGGTATTAAGCCGCTTCTTTTTCTTCTTGACGGGCCACGGCATCGACGGCACGGGCCAAAGATGCGGGAACTTCGTTGATGCTGCGGGCCAGTTTGGTGGCAATGGCGTTGATTGCTCTGGCGGCCTGAGCGATTAACTGTTCTTTCGACGGTAAATCAGCGATCGCTTTGATCTGATCTTCTGTTAACAGTTGACCTTTTGTCCCTTCTTTGAGGACACCGCCGCGCAATTCGGTTTTTTTGCTTTCTTTTTTGAACTCTTGATAGGCCTTGAAAGCTCCACCGATATCCTCTTTTACGAGCAGAAAGGCGGATGTTCCCGATAAAAGGCTTTTCATCGGTTCCCAGCCACTATCTTCAGCGATCGCCAAGCCCATCAAAGTATTTTTGGTGACTTTACAAATCGTTCCCGTGGGGCGCAATTTGCGGCGTAGATTGCTGATTTCAGCGACGGTTAAACCTTGATAGTCGATGACCATCGTTAATTGAGCTTCGCTCAGGGAGGTTTTTAATTCTTCTAGAATTACTCCCTTGCTTTCTCTGCTTCTCCCCATCCCTTGTTCACCTCCTGTATGCGGGGGACCGGTTCCACAGGCACAAAAATAACCCCTTGTAGCGCCGGGGTTGAGTGGAGAGAATCAGTTCAGGCACGACCAAGACAGAAAAAATCTCTCTTTAGTCTTTTTGGCTGCTGTTTTCTCGCTTTGACCTCGGCAGGGTATTTAAGCTGTTTCGCACCTGCTGTCTTTGGCTTAAGCCAGTCCTTTATTATAACACTATTGCGGAATTTATGTCAAGCACCACCAGGGAGCGGGCAGGGGCAAAATCCTGACGAGTAGAACAGGCATCCTCGTTGAACGCCAAGTCTAAAACCCAAACCTCTTTATTTAAGCGGCACAAACTATAGCGTTTTTCAGTCTGCTGAGGTACAAAAGTTATGGGTTTTAGGCAAAAGGCAAGAGGCCAAGGGACTTGCGTGGGAATAATATCCCAGCCAGAAAATCGCTCTGTAGAAGAATAAGACCAGCCCTAAATGGTACATTATCAAAGCGCAAGTCCCCAAAGGCAAAAGGGAAGAAAAATAGATGTACCTCACTAGCTTAGGAAACGCCATATCTCAATTATAAAAAACGGGGTCTATACTGATAGTTTCTTCAGCAAAATAGTCCCAAAAGTCTTTCCGGTAAACACTTCATGATTCTATAGACAAAAATTATCACACAAAGTCGAGAAGAACCCAAATGGTTTACCCGTTTAGCTGTGGGGGCAGTTATTTATCACACCCTCGAATCCCTCGGTTTACGATATCCCACCGTCACCGAAGAACATCACCAAGCTTTACTGAAAGCCAAAGAAATCCTCGAAAACGAGCCAGATTAAAAATGGAAGAAAATCCCGAAAAAGCGATAATTGCCGGAAAATCGATCGTATAATCAATGTCGATTTTCAAGAATTCCCCCTATGAATTATCGCATCGATCGCCGCACCTATGCTGAAACCTACGGCCCCACCGTCGGAGATAAAGTTCGCCTGGCAGACACGGAATTATTTATCGAAGTCGAAAAAGATTTCACCACCTACGGCGATGAGGTAAAATTCGGCGGCGGTAAAGTAATTCGCGATGGGATGGGCCAATCCCCCATTTCTAGGGAAGATGGGGCGGTAGATCTAGTGATTACTAATGCCCTAATTCTCGACTGGTGGGGCATCGTTAAAGCTGATGTGGGCATTAAAGACGGCAAAATTTATAAAATCGGTAAAGCGGGCAATCCCCACATTCAAGATAATGTCGATATTATTATCGGTCCTGCTACCGAGGCATTAGCTGGGGAAGGGATGATTTTGACGGCAGGGGGGATTGATGCCCATATTCATTTTATCTGTCCCCAACAAATTGAGACAGCGATTGCGTCGGGGATTACCACGATGATTGGTGGCGGGACCGGACCTGCAACGGGAACTAATGCCACCACCTGCACCCCGGGAGAATGGAACATCTATCGAATGCTAGAGGCCGCCGAAGCTTTCCCGATGAATTTGGGTTTTTTGGGTAAAGGCAATAGCAGTCAGCCGGAAGGACTAGCGGAACAGGTAAAAGCGGGGGTAATTGGCTTAAAACTCCATGAAGATTGGGGAACCACTCCGGCAGCCATTGATACCTGTTTAAGCGTGGCCGATAAGTACGATGTGCAGGTGGCGATTCATACCGATACTCTCAATGAGGCCGGTTTTGTTGAGGCCACTATCGCCGCTTTTAAAAATCGCGTCATTCACACCTACCACACGGAAGGAGCCGGCGGTGGTCATGCTCCCGATATTATCAGGGTTTGCGGGGAAATGAACGTTTTACCCTCCTCTACTAATCCCACCCGTCCCTATACGACGAATACCTTAGAGGAACACCTCGATATGTTGATGGTTTGTCATCATTTAGACCGGAGTATTCCCGAAGATGTGGCTTTTGCTGAATCCCGCATCCGCCGCGAAACTATTGCCGCCGAGGATATTCTCCACGATTTAGGGGCTTTTAGCATCATTTCCTCCGATTCTCAAGCGATGGGACGGGTGGGAGAAGTAATTATCCGCACTTGGCAAACTGCCCACAAAATGCGGGTACAACGGGGCAGACTGACCGGGGAAACGGGAGAGAATGATAATCTGCGGGCAAGACGATATATTGCTAAATATACGATTAATCCTGCTATTACCCATGGTGTCTCCGATTATGTCGGTTCCATCGAGGTGGGCAAATTAGCCGATTTGGTTCTCTGGAAACCGGCATTTTTTGGCGTAAAACCGGAAATTGTCCTGAAAGGCGGTTTAATCGCCTGGGCGCAAATGGGCGATGCTAATGCCAGTATTCCCACACCGCAACCGGTTTATATGCGTCCCATGTTTGCCTCTTTTGGTGGTGCGATCGCCAAAACTTCCTTGACATTTGTTTCTAAATATGCTATGAAAGCGGGCATTCCTGAGAAGTTAAAGCTGAAAAAAACCGCCGTGGCCGTGTCGAATACGCGCAATATCAGTAAGGCTAGTATGAAGCTTAATGACGCTTTACCGCGCATGGAAGTTAATCCCGAAACCTACGAAGTGCGTGCTGACGGGGAATTATTAATCTGTGAACCCGCTACGGTTTTACCCATGGCCCAGCGCTATTTCTTATTTTGAATTCGATTTCAGAAAACGGGTTTTTTCAAAAAATCCGTTTTCTTTTTGAATCACAGTTAAGGATTAGTAGGAAAATTTGGGAAAAATAACTTAACCAATCCTGCCATTAGTGCAGTAACAATAGCAACAAAGATGGTTCGATTAGTAAATTCCAAGTTATCTAGTCGTTTATTCACGCCTGTTAATTCTCCTTTAATATTTGCTATGTCAACTCTTAAGTTATTCACTTCTTCAGATAGCTTGTCTATTTTGCTATTAAGTTGTTCAGATAATCTGTCTATTTTGCCATTAAGTTGTTCAGATGATTTGTCTATTTTGTCATTAACTTCTTTGAATTGTCCTACAATAAAGTCTTTTAATTCTTTGAGGTCGTTTTCTGTAAATGTTGCCATTGTGTGACTCTCCTAGTAATTGTTTGTGATACCAATAATTTTACCCCTAAGTTTAACTCCTAACCCTTCATCAGTCAAATTGCATCGAAGTTGCATCACCAGAAGGAATAAAACTTGCCCAATAAAAAGGATGTTTTTGCTTCTCACCCTTGAGCATTCCTAGTTGAATTTGTCGTAAAGCTTCACTGCGTCCTTCTCCTTTTTGTAAGCGTCCATAATAGGCGACCATTAAATCTTTAGTCGCGTCATCAGATACTTTCCAAAGGCTAATTAATTGGCTTTCACTACCTGCAATAACTAAAGCACGGCGCAATCCATAAACTCCCTGACCGATTTTAATATCTCCTTTCCCCGTATCGCAAGCGGAAAGCACAACTAATTTGGTTCCGACTAAGTTTAAATTGGTAGTTTCTAAAGCAGTCAAAACCCCATCATCTCCTGCACTTTGACCGATTGTAACTCCTGCTAAAACTAACCCAGAACGCAATAAAGGATTCTCAAGCACATTGCTTTCTGGTTTAAAAAAACCATGAGTAGCGATGTGGAGAATATTTGGTTTTTTAACTTGTTTGACGGCGTTTTCTGTGGCTTTAGAACCCGTTAAAACAGTGGCTTGAGGTAAGATATTTTCAATCGCTTTAGCTTCTTGTTCTGTACCCGGAAGACCATAAAAAGTAAACTCAGAAAGGTCGATGGAACGAGTGAGAGCGACTTTTTCCCCTGCTTTACCGTAGAAAGGATCAGCTACAATGAGCGGAGATTGTTGACTAGCAAATCTATCTTTAAGGCGCAGTAAATCCCGTCCAGAAGTGAGGTAAGTAATATGATAATTTTCTACCAAGTATTGATTATTTTCATCTACTAAAGCTTCAAAGGGAATTAAATTAAGTGCAGCATCAGGAGAAAGCAGAATTGTTTTAGTATTGCCTAATAATTGACGGATAGGCTGCATCAATGTCTCATCAAGTTGACGCGCTGATTTTTGTAGTTGAGGGAGAGGAGTTTCTGCATCTGCAAGATTGTCACGAAAGTAAATTAATTTGTCATCAATCGGTTTGGCTTCCCCTAAATCCTTAGCTTTGATGTCACCATTAGGATAGAGAATATAAACAGCATAACGAGGAATGCCAAAGCGTTGATTTTCAGGTGCTTTAGGATTAAGAGGTCGATAGCGGACTATTTCAACTAAAGCAGCATCAGCAGGAATTAGTTTTTGAATACCTTCGAGGGTAATGGGTTGGGATAAGTTACGAAATTCGGCACTACGAACACCGATTTTACCCTCTATTGCTTTTGCTTTTGCGGTAACTTCGTTAAGTTGTTGACGGTAAATTTCTGGTGAGGGAAAATCATCAGGCTTTTTAAAAGTCAGATTAGATAGTTGAGTCCGAACTTCAATCAGTTGAGTTAATAATTGTTGACTTTCGGGGTCATCAGTACGTTGTCGGAGAATTTGTAAGCTATTGGTTGAAACATCTAAAATTCGTCCTTTGCGTTCTAAGATAGTTTTCAAGGCGAGACGGGTTACTTCTGGGTTATTCGGTGCAGCTTGAAGATTGAGGGAAATCACCGAATTAGTCGTCCCTAAAACCTTTGCCATATAATCTTGTTTTTGCTTGTCATCCCCCATTTTTAGATTTTCTGAGAGGTTGTATTCTTCTACTGCAAGTCCTTGGCTGAGATAATTAATGGTTTGAGGAATGTCATCTTGAGACTGGTAAAATACAGCCAAATTGATGAGACTGGTGGCGGTATCGGGATGGTTGTCTCCTAATTGTTTTTTGAAGATAGCTAAAGCTTGTTTTAAGAGGGGTTCGGCTTCTTTGTACCTTCCCTGAGACTGGTAAAATACAGCCAAATTGTTGAGACTGGTGGCGGTATCGGGATGGTTGTCTCCTAATTGTTGTTTCCTGATAGCTAAGGACCTGTGGTAGAGGGGTTCGGCTTCGCTGTATCTTCCTTGAGACCAGTAAAGTAATGCCAAATTGTTCAGACTTAGTGCAGTATTGGGATGATTTTCCCCTAATTGTTGTTTATGGATAGCTAAGGCTTCTTTGTAGAGGGGTTCGGCTTCGCTGTATCTTCCTTGAGACTCGTAAAGTCCTGCCAAATTGTTGAGACTGGTGGCGGTTAGGGGATGGTTGTCTCCTAATTGTTGTTTCCAGATAGCTAAGGCTTCTTTGTAGAGGTGTTCGGCTTCGCTGTATCTTCCTTGAGACTCGTAAAGTCCTGCCAAATTGTTGAGACTGGTGGCGGTAGAGGGATGGTTGTCTCCTAATTGTTGTTTCCT